>CALEWF010000202.1 GCA_937925455.1 uncultured Flavobacteriales bacterium
ATTATCAGTGCCTATTCTGAGGCTGATAGAATTCAAGTTTTGACGCATGACTTTGAAAGCCGCCACCAGGTTTTTTATTCCCCATCTGAAGCTCGCCAACTCATCAATCAAATTACTATTAGTCCATCTTCCAGGCCATTAAGCGAAGTGCTGATACGCATTTCAGACCTTCATAAAAATCAACAGGCAACATCTTCCCGTATTTATATTATTTCAGATTTTCAGCAATCATTTACCGACTGGCAGCAATTACGATCTGATAGTACGTTGCCGGTTCAATTTGTTCCCATTACACCGGGTATTCAAAGCAATTTGTACATAGATTCCTGTTGGACTGATCGGCCTGAACTTCAAAAAGGGGGAACCTTAAAACTTAATGTAAGAGTTCGTAATGAAAGCGACCAGCAGGTAGAGAATCTTACCCTTCGATTAAAAGTAAACGGACAACAAAAATCGCCGGTGAATGTATCGGTAGATGCCCATGCATCTGTAGATGCTGAAATAAATTATACTATTCAGGAAACCGGCTTTCATCTCGGTGAAATTTCACTGGATGATGATCAGATTACGTTTGATGATGTCTTTTATTTAGGATTTGATGTAAAAGAAACTCTACCCATATACAACATCGAAGGCTCAAAGGCCGGTCCTTATATTCAGCGACTTTTTGGCAACGATGCATATTTTAAATTAGAAACCGTAAAAGAAGGACAAGTAGATTTTTCTAAATTATCCTTACAACCGATTATTTTCTTGAATGGATTGGAAAAAATAAGTTCCGGATTGATTCAGGAACTCAAAAAACAAATCGAAGCAGGGGGAACGGTGATAATTATTCCCTCAAGCCAAGCGGATCAAACTTCCTATAATGATTTGTTCAATGCATTGGGAACAGGTATTTTTCAACAGATTGATACAGCCGATGTTAGAATAGAACGAATAGACTCCCAAGATGCTTTTTATGCAGATGTGTTTGAGCAATTTCCTCATAATATGGATTTGCCGATAGTAAAAAAGCATTGGATTATTTCTTCCCAATCTTCTTCATATTCAGTGCCTATTCTTACTACAAAAAACGGAAGAAAATTTTATGTGCGCTATCAACGGGGAAAAGGGCAAGTTTATTTGCTTGCATCCGCACTGGATGATACCTGGGGAAACTATCCCCGTCATGCATTATTTGTACCTACCTTTATTAAAACGGTATTTTCTGCCATTCCAAGTTCACCGCTTTATTATATTTTGGGAGAAGATGCGCAAATTCCTGTTCCGGGGATTAAATTACAAGGGGATCATGTATTTGTATTAAAACATGAAGCCTCGGGTACTGAAATTATTCCTCAGCAGCGTACCATTGAAAATACAACATGGTTTTATCCGGGCAATCTAATAACGGGAGATGGGTTGTACTCGGTATTGGCAGATAACAAGCCGGTGTTTCATTTTGTAATGAATTATAATCGCCGCGAATCTAATCCGGCTGTTTATACAGCAGAACAACTCAATGAACAGTTGAAATTGTTTGGACTTTCTCATATTTCACTTCTGAATACCGAAGCTAAAGAACTTAGACAGGCAGTCATAGCCGCCGATAGCGGGGTAAAACTCTGGAAATTATTTATTATTCTTACTTTGGTTTTTTTAGGAATTGAAACTCTTTTAATACGCTTTCTGAAAGGATAGATAACTTTGTACTATGAACCTGATACTTCGACAAGTAATCGTAATTGATCCCCGATCACCCTATCATTCAAAAACCACGGATATTTACTTTTCAGAAGGTAAAATAAAACAAATAGGTGTAAACCTTGCTTCGGTGCCTGGTGTTCTCGAAGTTTCAGAAGAAGGATTATGTATTTCGCCCGGCTTTACTGATTTTCAGGCAACCATTGGCGAACCCGGCAGAGAAATGAGGGAAACTTTGGAGTCAGCTTCAAAGGGTGCTATTCGTGGGGGAATTACCACGTTGTGTATGCTTCCTTCTACACAACCGCCATTGGATAATCGGGCACAAATAGAATTTATTGTTGGAAGGAATGCATCTTTGCCTATAACCATTCATCCATTAGGGGCATTAACAGTGGGAAGAGAAGGGAAAGAAATGGCCGAGTTGTTGGATATGGCAGAGACGGGTATTACCGCGTTTACCGATGGAAAGCGGAATATTGAAAATCCTAAATTGTTTGAATTGATTTTGCAGTATGCAAAAAATCGTAATCTGCTGGTAGTTCATCATGCAGATACATTCAAACTTACCCAGCATGGAATTATGCATGAAGGGGAGGTTAGTACCCGGCTGGGATTGAAAGGATTTCCGGCTTTTGCAGAAGAAATGGCCATTCAACGCGACTTATACATTTTGGAATATACCGGCGGCCGTTTACACATTCCTATCATAACCACAAAAGGCTCTGTGGAATTGATACGTAAAGCCAAATCAAAAGGATTGCTAGTTACTTGTGGCACTGCACCACAATACCTTTTGTTTACAGATGAATCGTTAGAATTTTTTGACCCGTTATTCAAAGTAAATCCTCCCTACCGGAATAGAAAAGATGTAGAAGCATTGTTACAAGGTTTGTCAGATGGTACCATTGATGTGCTCTGTTCAGACCATACACCAGTAGATGATGAACATAAAAACCATGAGCTGGAACATGCTGAGTTTGGAATAACTAACTTAGAAACGTTTTTTGCAGCAGCTCGAACCGCAACTCATGCTAATATAGACCTAACTATTTTGGTAGAAAAAATTTCCATCAATCCATCTAAGTTGGCTGGAATTAATTTGCCGATAGTTCGTGAAGAAGAACCTGCTAATTTCTCCCTCTTCTTTCCGGATGCTTCTTGGACTTATGATGCAAATCAAACCCTATCACTTTCTAAAAACACTCCGTTTCATCAATATACCTTCAAAGGCAAACCCTACGGAATCATTACTACGAAACAACTTTATTTTAGTTGACGTGAGTTTGTTTTTTAGTAAAATACTAATCCGTGTATATCATACACGAAAAAAATACATCAGCCACCGAAATTTTATTTTGTTGGCCAGTTTTATTGTTGGATTTGTTACCGCTGTTGCTGCAGTAACTCTTAAATTATTGATTAGTTTTTTAGAACATCAGGCCAATCGCATTAACCAGTGGATGAGTAGCAATTGGCTTACAGCAATACTTCCGCTGATTGGAATTATTGGTTCTTTTTTAATCTTAAAACGAATGTTTCGAGGAAAATTACAGCGAGGTGTTCCTCCGGTGATTCGAAGCATCTTTCAAAAAAACAGCCGGATTGCTAAAACGCATACTTTTGGACATCTGTTAACCAGTGCGGTTACGGTTGCTTTTGGAGGTTCTGCCGGGTTAGAGGCTCCCATTGTAGCTACCGGTGCTGCCATTGGCAGCAATACCGGAAAAGACCTTCGACTGCCTCAGCGTGAAATCATGTTATTGCTTGCTTGCGGAACGGCCAGTGGCATCTCAGCCATCTTTAATGCTCCCATTGCCGGTATAATATTTACCTTGGAAGTATTGCTGATAGATTTTACTATTCCGTTTTTTATTCCATTACTTATTTCTACTGCCACGGCTTCAGTAGTTTCGCAACTGCTTTATCCTCAAAAGTTTTTTTTCCTCATAACACAAGATTGGCGGTTTTCTTCTATTCCCTTTTATATGTTGCTCGGGCTTTTTTGTGGGTTGATTTCAGTATACACTGTTCGAACTACCGAGCATATAGAAGGTGCTTTTGAACGTTTTAATCTTACCTGGAAATCGGTATTTTTAGGAGGTTCATTGCTTTGCTTTTTAATTTTTTTATTTCCCCCATTATATGGCGAAGGGTATTATGCAGTTACTCAATTGTTGAAAGGAAATTCGGAGTATTTATTACAACATGCATTTTATCAAAATTTGTCCTCTTACAAATTCTCGGTGGTGCTGGTAGCTTTTCTAATCATGATGCTTAAACCCATGGCTACAGCTTTCACTATAGGGGCAGGTGGAAACGGAGGGATTTTTGCATCATCATTAATGATTGGCGGATTTGCTGGGTTTATTTTTAGTTATACCATCAATCTTACCGGTTGGTTTAACTTGCCTTCTCATCATTTTATCATTGCCGGTATGGCCGGAATGTTGGCAGGTGTGATTCATGCACCCCTGACTTCCATATTTTTAATCGCTGAAATTACCGGAGGATATATGCTTTTTGTCCCATTGATGATTGTAAGTGCTATTACTTATTTTTTTGCTCGCCGGTTTGACCAATACTCGTTATATCATAAATCGTTAATAAAGAACGATATCATTCCCGAACGTTCACATTTTGGTGATGATATATTATAAAAAGATGTTTAACCCAAAATAGCTATTAGAGTATTGATTTTTAATTGCTGCTTTGTGCGGCTGTCCGTTCCAAGTCCTCGAGGCTCAGCCACACATTGCATCGGTGTAGGGGTGTCTTCGTGCCCTCAGCCCCACTACCCCGTGCACTGTGGGCTTCGCCCCTCCGGGCTTTCCACTTCCATCCGCAGCAGACGGAGCAGCAAGTAAGTAATGCTCATACGAGGCGGAGATACACGCGGAAGCCCCACTTATTAAAATATTCTAATCGCAATTTTGGGTTTAATTATCTTCGTTTCCCATATTTACCGATGTTTGCTTTTTCTTGGTAGCATATTTCCCTATTTCGTTGTCTATTAAAAACAAACCATTGGCTTCTAAACCTATTAGTTTAATTTTATCGAGCAAGGTACGAGCTAGGGTTTCTTCTTCATGCTGTTCAGAAACATACCATTGTAAGAAATTCAGCGTAGTATAATCTTTATCTTCATTAGCCATATACACTAACTTATTTACAGCCTGAGATACGCTTTTTTCGTGTTCATAAAATGCTTTTAATACTTCCATGATATTTTCATAATCCATCTTTGGTTTTTTATTTACCGGAGTAATGGCAATTCCACCTTTTTCATTGATGTATCGAAATAGTTTTAACATATGAATCCGCTCTTCATCACTCTGATTATAGAAAAAAGAGGCAGCACCTTCCAAGCCGTTTACTTCGCACCACGATGCCATAGCCAAATAGGTGTATGATGAATTTGATTCAATTTCTATTTGTTCGTTGAGTAATTTTTCCAATTTTTTAGAAAGCATAGTTGTTTTTTTTAATATAACAATGTTACGCAATTTCTGTTCTTGATTCGTATTCCAAAGTTATTTTTTTGCCTTCTAAGGCAAGTTCTGTTGGGTCAAAAACAGACTCCGCTTCCCGAAGCAATATATCTAAGTCTTCGTACCGAACAGAGTAGTGTCCAATCAAAAGTTTTTTTACATTAGCCAACGATGCAATTTTTCCGGCTTGCGCCGCTGTACTGTGAAAGGTTTGACGGGCACGTGCTTCCAATCCGCTTTCAAAAGTAGCTTCATGATAGAGCAAATCAACCCCTTTGATGTAGTTGATTATTTCTGGGTAATAAGCTGTATCCGTAACAAAAGCATAACTTCGTGGGTGAGGAGCTGCATGAGTTAATGATGAATTTGGAAGTATCTTCCCATTTTCAAGCTCAATATCTTGCCCTTCTTTGGCTAATTTAATTTGTTCTATGCTTAATAAATAGTCAGTAATGGCATTTTTTTTCATTCGCCGGCTTTGTAATTTCTCTTTAAATAAAAAGCCATGACAAGGTACGGCATGTTTTACTGGAAATGTAATGATTTCTAATTGTTCATTTTCCCAAATTAAACCTTCATATTTTTCTTGAATAATACGATATTCTATTGGAAATTTAAAATTGGCGTACACCAGTTGCTTGAATGATTCTATAAATCTAATTACTTCATTAGGTGCGTAAATATACAGCGGTGTTGTTCTTCCCAGCAAATCCATGGTTGAGAGCAATCCGGGCAAACCTAAAAAATGATCGGCGTGCATGTGGCTGATAAAAATTCTGCTGATCCGTTGAAAACTAAACCGATATTTTCTTAGTTGGATTTGCGTACCTTCAGCACAATCCAATAAAAAATGCTCGTTACCATAAGTTACAACCTGAGCCGTGGGAAACCGATCTTTGGTAGGTATGGCTGAACTACATCCTAAAATTGTAATGCTGAATTGCATGCCAAAAAATAAAAAAAACCGCACCGAAACGATGCGGTTGTATAATTAATCTAAACACTAATTATTTATTCACCACTAGTTTGCGAGTGAGCGATTTTCCATTGTATTCAACTGTGTAAATATAAATTCCATTACGAAGAGTAGCCGTATTTACCGGAATAGAGTTCAATCCAGATTTGCTAGTAATATTTTGTTGATGCACTAAACGGCCTAAAGCATCTACTACCGTTAGATTCACTTTTCCGGCACTCGGAGTAGTAAAGTTAATGTTTGTAAAATCTGCAGCAGGATTTGGGTAGTTATTGTAGATAGCAAAAACAGAATTATCTATCTCATTTTCGTTAATACCAGCGTAAATAGCAGCTTTCACAGGAAGTTTAATAACAAAAGTTTCAGTACCTCCCATCGAAGACAAGTTGACACAACCAAATCCTAAGTCAGCGTATGCTCCAATTACAATATTAACTGGTACAGAATCTATATCTAAACTTACAGGAGCCGGAGGGTTGTTATGTTTTAGACGTAAACAAGCTCTGGTATATGGAGAATTTGGATCTATGGGAATGGTATCTGTTGAGAGTGCCAGTACATCATATTCAATAGGACTAGACCCTAACGTTCTTGCCCATACTTCATAACTATAACCTAAAGCATCTAAGGTGTCTGATGAAAAATCAATAATTTCAATATTACATAAATCAATTGAATCTACCGAAAGAGCGCCATTGGTTGATACTTTTTTGGGCAGTACAATAGTTACAACTTCATCATAAGGTGTTCCAGCGGCAGAACCCTGAATGGGATTGGGGTCAAAGCCTAATTGAGTAGAGTTAGGATTGTGATATGGCATACAGTTTTGAGCCATCAGGCTTCCAGCAAATACAAGGGGCATTAAACTAAGTAAGCATTTTTTCATGGGATAAAAATTTAAAGGTTACACAGCAAAAATATAAAAAAATTCATAAAACTAAAAAACACCATAGATTTTATTCCATATTCAACTCATTTTCGATGTTGTCCATCAATATAAAGTCAACAATTTCATTTGGATTTTGAATGATATTTAATATGGAATCAAGCTGTGAAATAGTAATGAGTTTCATCACGGAGTCGTTTACTTGGGTCAAAACCAATACTCCACGACAACTTTTACAAAGTCTGTTAGCCACTAAGATGGCACTTAACCCGGAAGAATCAATGTATTTTACATTCGATAAATCAATCACCAAATTTTTTTCTCCCTTTCCATTCTGAAAAACAATCTCGGCTTTCAAATCAGGCGAAACGGTGCTGTCCATCTTTTCTACTTCGGGACGTATCAGCACGTAATGTTCTGTTTTTTCTATGGTAAAACTCATACTCCAATTTTATCTTACTACAAATTTAAAAAAATATGTTTCAAATTATTCAAAATTAAGAAGCAGTTTTTCCTGCAAGTAAATATAAAATTGCCATTCTTACAGCTACTCCGTTTTCTACTTGGTCTAAAATAATTGAATGCCCACTGTCGGCTACATCACTTGTTAATTCAACTCCCCGGTTAATGGGTCCTGGATGCATGATGAGAATTTTCTTATTGAGCGATTCCAGTTTTTTGCGGTTTAATCCAAAATACAATGCATATTCTCTCAGGCTGGGGAAGAATTTAAGTTGTTGTCTTTCCAATTGAATACGCAACATATTGGCTACATCACACCATTGCAACGCTTTCATTAAGTCATGTTCTATTTTTACACCCAGCGAGCCAATGTATTTGGGAATTAACGTCGTTGGGCCGCATACCATCACTTCAGCTCCCAAAAGTTTTAGGCAATAAATGTTGGATAACGCCACTCTGGAATGCATAATATCTCCAATAATGGCAACCTTTTTACCTGCCAAATCTCCAAGGTTTTCTCGGATGGAATAAGCATCAAGTAAAGCCTGGGTGGGATGTTCGTGGGTACCATCACCGGCATTGATTATTTGTGCATGGGCGCTTTTAGGATATTTTTGTAGCTCTCTGGCCAAGAAAACCGGTGCACCCGGATGGGGATGGCGCATCACTATGATATCCACCTTCATGGCCAAAATATTATTGGCTGTATCAACCAATGTTTCACCTTTACTAACCGATGAGCCTGATGAGGAAAAATTAATTACATCGGCCGAAAGCCTTTTTTCTGCTAATTCAAACGAAAGCCGGGTTCTGGTAGAGTTCTCGAAAAACATATTGGCCACCGTTATATCTCTCAGCGAGGGTACTTTTTTTATGGGCCGGTTGATTACTTCTTTAAATTGCTGTGCTGTGTTCAGAATTAATTCTACATCTTGGCTGGTCAGGCCTTTGATTCCTAAAAGATGTCGAACACTCAGACTTTCCATGTATTACAATGCTTTTATAGGCGTGTATAAAATTACTTCATCCTTTCCGTCAGTTTCTTCCCAATGTACTTTTACTCGTTGGCTGGTAAGTGCATCTACCGAAGCGCCTACATAATCGGCCTGGATGGGCAATTGGCGGCTGAATTTTCGGTCTATCAATACCAATAGTTCTACATTTCTTGGTCGTCCAAAGGCAAGAATAGCATCCAATGCAGCGCGAATAGTACGGCCGGTGTATAATACATCGTCTATGAGAATGACGTTTTTATCTTCAATCACAAAATCAATACGCGTAGCACTTGGAACCAACGGTTCATCTCTTCTTCTAAAATCATCCCGATGAAACGTAATATCCAGTAATCCGTGTTTTATATCGGTTTTATCTAAAATTTCTTTTAGTCGCTTATGTATTCGGGATGAAAGATAAATTCCTCGTGGCTGCACGCCAATAATTACAGAGTGGTCAAAATGATGGTGATTTTCAATAAGCTGATAACATAAACGATCGATGGTAATGTGCACATGTTGGTTATCCAGTAATACCTTATTTCCCATCGTTTTCGTTTGTATTTGCAAAAATAGAAAAATCTCTTAATCGGTATAGCCCATGTTGTTCAAAGTTTATTCATTAGGCATTTAATCCATTATATTCTTCATCTTAAATTTTATCATTCTATTGCTATTATCAGGCTGCCTATGGGGCTGTCCGTTACAAGTCCTCGGGGCTCATGCACGCATCGCATGGTCGCAGCGGTGTATTCGTGCCCTCATTCCCGCTGCTCCCTGCGCTGCGGCATTCGCCCCTGCGGGCTTTCCACTTCCATCCCCGGCAGTCTGCCCTTTAGGGGAAGAAAAACAAACGGTTGCCACTCTCTAAAAAAAAATAATCAAAAAAGCTAATTATAATTTGGGTATTATTATTGATTTTAAGCAATGATTTGTAATTTTAAATCACATGAAGCAATCATTTTTCAGAATTACGGTGTTGCATTCAGCAATGGCTGGTTTAATTTATCAGTTGATTTGCGGAATAGCGGTTGTTTTTAAGTTTTATGATTTATACAGCCGGTTGCGGTTTTATCCTTTTCCGGTAAGTGGTGTATGGTATGCATTGTATGTAGTGGGTTGCTTGGTAGCTTTATATGGCATTTGGCTTTTTCATAGAATGAAAAATAGGGGAGTGGTGTTTTATTTTGTTGGTAAATTTATCTTATTAATTTTTTTGATGCATGCTTTGATGGAAAAGTTTACAGTTAGTTTTAATGAGCCTTACATTGAAACCTATCTAGCATGTATGGGTGTATGGATAATATATCCGATGTTAATTTTAGTACTTTTGAAAACTCAAAATACATAATTCTATGAACGAGCAATCTGATGATATGATGAATGAATCACCATCTTCCCCAACTATTATCAAGGTAATGTTGGTTTTATCATACATATCTTTTGGATTTCAATTTATTGCGCTTTTTATTCCCTGGTTGATGAAAGATTTTTTTTATGAGTTAGAAGCTCAGGGTCAGGAAATGGGACAATTATTAGATATGCTCGAAAATACTCAGTTTATGATTGTGCATCTTTTAGCATTGATTTTGGCGTTGGTGGGGGCTATTATCTTATGGAAAATGAAAAAAGTTGGCCTGTATCTTTATTTAGTTGCTAAAATTATTTTGCTAACGGATGTATATGCATTTGGAATTCAACCTTTATCAGTAGTAGGGTTTATTGGGAGTTTTATTATTTGGGTCATTTGGCCGGTGGTTTTTATGTTTCATTATAATCAAATGCGCTAATGAGTAGTTCTCGTCAATCGCTGTTTTTTCCCATTTACCTACTTTTTATTTTGATAAGTAAATTGCTTTTGATTGGTGGTGAGTTTTATTTAATTATGTATGTAAATAATCATCGTGATTTTTATTTAGGTCTTGGATTAAAAGAAGCTTCCACGCAGCAATATTTATTATTAGTAGGAAGTTTGGTAATTATAGTTTCTACAGTGGGCCTTTTTTTACGAAAATTAAATTGGCTCAAAGTGTATGTAACAGGAAAAATAATTGAATTAATCGCTTTAATTTGGGCAGTGCCGGTTTACGTTGATGCGTTGGGGGCTGCTTTAAAAGGTTTAAACGAATCGTTATTTACAATTTTTCTTTTGATTGCTATATTATCGTTATGGCTAATTTTTTTATTAATAACGATGTCATTTAAAAGTTTACTGCATAAATAAAGCTATCCAATATTTAAATTACTTGCGAAAAATCTTTTTTTGATAGAGGGTAAACATTAAAAGTACCAATACCTTTAGCAACTAACTGCCCGGAGTTTTTATCATGTATTTCGCCACTGGAAATAATCAAACTTTTTCCTCTATAATCAACCTTTCCGGTACCAATCAGTTCATCATGCAAATGAACCGGTTTAAAGTAGTTTATTTTAAATTCTACGGTTGAAACTAAGTTGTTTTCTGTAAAGGCAAGGGATAAAGCTGCCGTTCCTATCACTGAATCCATCATACCGGCTATTACTCCGCCATGGCATGTATTGGGAGAGCTCAAATGTTTTTCCAAAATCTTCATGGTGTAAGTAATGTGGCCTGGTTCGATTACTGTTAGTTTTAGTCCATTATCTTGAGCATACAGGTTAATTTTATTGTATACATCAATCATTGTTTCCATTCTGAATTATTTTTGATTTGCAATATTACGCAAAGCAGTAATTAGTCGGTCAAGGTCCTGTTCATTTGTATAAACATTGGGCGATATGCGTAACCCGTTTAATTTTTCATGCTTGATGGCAACGGTATGTATTTTATATTCTTTTAATAAAATGGAATCTATTTTTTCTGCATCCAATCCTTCAATGCTTACAAACCCTATAACTCCAGATAATTTTTCATGTTCTGGTGTTAGTATTTTTATTCGGGGATGATCTTTAACGGCTAACGTCCAGTATTGCTTTAATTCATATAGCCTTCGTTGTTTCCTTTTTCCTCCTATGATATGATGAAAGTCTATAGCTTTGCCAATAGCCAATTCAGCAGTTGTAGCCCGGGTTCCAAGTTCTTCAAATTTTCTGATATTCGCTTCGCTCATGCTAGGGTCTTGGGTGAAAAAAGCAGGTATATTTTTTATTTCGTCCTTTCGTACATAAAGAAGGCCAGTTCCAAAGGGTGCACATAACCATTTGTGTAAACTGGTTCCTAAGTAATCGATTTCCCAATCTGTAATCCTGAAATCAAAGTGTGCAAATGTATGTGCGGCATCCACCAGAACTTTGATTCCTTTTTTTCTGGCTTCGGAAGCAATTTCTTTTACCGGAATTACTTGGCCGGTCCAGTTAATCATATGTGTTATATGAACTAATTTGGTTTTGTTGGTAAAAAGAGAAGTATATTTTTCAATAAGTATTTTAGGATCATTTTCAGGGAAATCAAAATCAACCCATTTTAAAACAATTCCATCTCGTTTTTCACGCCATTTCCAAGCATTCATCATCCGTGGATAATCATATTTGGATAAAACTACTTCGTCTCCCTTTTTCAGTGAAATTCCCTGAATAATAGTATCCAGCGCCTCGGTGGCATTTCGATTGATGGCAACTTCATCTTTATCTGCGCCCAGCATTTCTGCTAGCTTTGTTCGTACGGCTTCTTTTCCT
>CALEWF010000203.1 GCA_937925455.1 uncultured Flavobacteriales bacterium
GTGGAAAGCCCGCAGGGGCGAAGCCCACAGGGCACGGGGTAGCGGGGCTGAGGGCACGAAGACACCGCTACCCCGATGCCCTGTGTGGCTGAGCCCCGAGGACTTGGAACGGACAGCCCCATAGGCAGCCTGATAATAAAATGCGTAGATTCACTGTGGTTAAAAATTTATCTGGAACTGCTGTGATTTAAGATATTTTATACAGCTTAATAAATTTGGATTTTTCGGTTTATGGTTTTTCCCACTTCGGGTAAAATAATTTGCATGATATAAATACCCGGTATGTAGGTATTAAGATTTAGAATATTATTGCCTGATTGGAAGCATCCTTCAATAATTTTTTTTCCGTCAATTGTAAACAATGTATATTTTAAGGGCTGTTCAACCGTTACAGACACCAACCCCGAAGAAGGATTGGGAAAAACCTGCCACCAGATATTGGTTTCATGATTCAGCCCAATTACTTCGGCAACCGATTTATATTGTATATTATCAATTCCAATAGTAGAGCCGTTGATTCCATTAGCACCTCCGTTGGTTACAAAATATCGAAACGCAATGCGGCCAGATTGCCCATGATAAGAAGGCGGTATTGGAACAACATATCGCTTCCATGATAACGGATAACCATTTGCTAAAGAAGTATCAAGATTAGGGTTTATGCTCAAGAGCAAATCAGAAAAAACACCTACAGAAAACTGGTCAGTACCCACATCGGTAGAGGCGTCTTGATTACTAATTCTCACTTCAAGCCTATCAGGATAATATAGGTTAGCATAACTTCTGGTCCAAAAGAACAAGGTATCACCCAATTCGAACGATTGAACCGGGGTAAAGAGCCAATTGGAAATATTACCCACCCCGAAACCACCTATACTGGTATAATCGCAAATAATGGACGAGAAAGCCGTGCCGTTATGAGCAATAAAATTACCGTTATCTTTCCTCCACAGCCCTGTTCCGGTTGGTTCAGAGTTATTTAGCTGTGCCCATCCGGCAGAAAAGAGAGAATCAACATTTTCAAAGCCTTCTGACCAACTTTGAGAAAATAGCTTGCTGAATATTCCAGCACATAAAAAAAATATTAAGAAAAAAGAGCTTTTCAAGGATTCTGTGATTTGATTCTCAAATCTATAAAAAACTTTGCAAGATTCTCGATTTAATCCTCTTCTTGCCAAATATTAATTTGCTTTTCAGCTTCTTTCAATTCTCTTTCCGCACGTTTTTTCTGAGCTAACTCCAGTGCAAAATCTGTAAACACTTTATACGCCGGGGTAAACACAAACCGATCATCACCCGTACGCTCTACAATATTTCTGCGACGCATAGTTTCAATCAAGGTTTTTCTTTTTTCAGTGTCTTCCAGCGTTTTGGTGGCTTTAACCAGATCAATGTATGATGTGTTTTCAAAATACCGCTCAATGGTTTCCAAGTCAAATTCGTTATACTGTAATTGGTCCATAAAGTTCTTGCCATCGCGGTCTAGCTCATAGCATAGAATGGCAAAGAAAATGCTGATTGACTTAGAGAGCGTTTCATTAGTAACCGAAGATAATAAATAAGCATATTCACCGCTCATTCGCAACTCTAAACCAAACGATGCTTCAAAAAACTGACGATAAAATTCTTCGTTTTTCTTAAGTGTAGTAAAGGCTTTTTCAGACGAAAGCAAAAATTTACCTTTCATCAAATCTTCTACAATAGTGCGGTGATTACTCGGGTAAACCATAGTTTTGTATTTTAATTTTTGGTACTTTAAATTGTGCTTGATTGGTTATGATGTATTGTTCTGCCTCTTGAAATTCTACTTTTAAATCTTCTTCAAAAACAAGACATGCTAATGTAAACAACTTGTCTGTATCGGTGGTTCCAAACTCATGTTTTAATTCATTCATAATCCATTCAAAGAAGTTTTCTACCGGCAATTGTGCCAATAGTTTTTCTTTGTATGCGGCTTTATTATAAATCCATTTTTCCAGCTCTACATTTTCATCCTCTAGAATAACATCATCCTGAATTTCAAACTGCTCAAAAAACTCTTTCGTGTGATAGTACATGTCTTTAGAATATGCTGTAAACATGTTTTCTTTGAGCATGGCTGGTGTTTCTATACGGAACGGGTTTTTCAAGAAGTCTATCCATCCGGAAAGAATGGTAGATTCAGTACGAATACGTTCAATCAGCGGCAATAATTCGTTAGTAAGAATTTTTGAATTTCTAATCAGGTCATCATTTACCTGAACCAATAGGTAATAGAGTTTTTCAAAACGCTGGCGAATTCTTTCATCAGGAAAAACCAATCGTTTTTGATTTACATATTCGGCTACTTCAGCTAATTTGTAGGCAATGGAATGATGATTGTTTACATCCAAAATTTTATTGAGTGGCAAAATGTAGTAATCAATCCAAAATGAGGCTTTGTGCAATTTCTGACGATAGTCAATCTTATCGGCATTGGCTTTTAGTTCTCTGGATTCACTCAGAAGCCGAAGGGTGTTTTTCTCTACTTGTTCTAAAAATTCACGAATTTGCTCGGCCAATTCAGCAATACGTGCCTGCAGAATCATTTTATCTTCATGAGAGCCTTGTTTAATTTTTCTAAACAGGTCGTTAATTACACTATAATACTTTTCTATTGATTCTGGAAGAATTGGCCTGAATTCAACCAAAATAAACTCCAGAAAATCATAATAACTTTTCCGGAACTCATAATCCTCGCCATTTTGTTTAAGAATCTTGTAATCAAAAAACTGATTAGTAATTTCAGCGCCATGCCTTTTTACTATTTCTTGAAAAACTTCTTTGCGAATGGACCCTTCGTTGCATTGGCACTCATACAAATCTTTAACCGCATCAAAATGATTGGTAAGAAAACGAAGTATGGTAATAGGTTCTACCCTGTGCATAGTTTACTTGTTTATCCGTTGGCAACTACCTGATTATTTTTTCTTTGCTGGCTAATAACGGCATGTCGTTCACCCACATTAATCTTGCCGGCCTGGCGAATGATGAAGTAATACTTATCAAACCCATCAAAAGCCTGAGGAGCCGCAAATATGGGGATAAAGTGGTGTTCCTTACAGAACTTGACCAACTCCGGACGGTTGTGCTCGTCAATGGTTCCAATCTCATCAATAAACAACACCACGCGGTTGTTCTCATCACTCAGTGCCAACCGATTAATCACAGCCATAATAATTACCAATCGAATCATTCGGTCAGTACCATCTGATTCAACCTGGTCTTTTAAATCCACTTTCTTGTTTTCTCCTTTGATAGTAAGATGTAATTCGATGTCAAATAGTTCATCAAACCATATTTTTTTACCACTATCTAAGTATTGATTAAGAATTTGCAGGTTTTCACTTTGGTCAAACTCAAACATAAGCTGACCGGTAAAGTCCTGAATAGCACTGATTTTTTTAATCTCTCCAATTACTCTTTGATTATCTACAATTTCTATTCGCAAATCTTCAATATTTGAAATACGAATTTTTGATAGCTTTTGATTAAATCGTGTGCTTACAAATTCTTTAAACTCTTGATAACGGCGGAACAGGTTAAATGCCGGATTGGCAAACTGTGTGGAAATGCTTTGCAACAAACCTTCAATACTTTTTTCTTTATCATGAATGCAGGCAATTTCTTCTTCTACATAACGAATAAATTCTTCTTCGTCTGAGATGGGATTGTGGAGCTTAAATCGTAATAAGTCGAATTTACTGTCTTTTCCTGCTTTTAATATTTCGCGGTCTTTGTTATAGAGTTGTATTTTTTCAAATATCTGTTCCAAACTTTCAGAAGTAGAATATTCCAACGGTTGTAGCCCAATATTTTCTAACTCCATTTTTCGTTGACGTAATATATCACGGCGTTGCTCCAGCTTAAGGCGGCCTTCGTGTTCGGCTTTTAATTGTTCGCCTTTCTCTACCATTTGTTCCAGAAGTTTTTTCAGCTCTTTTTCAAGCGAAGTTTTTTCCTGTTGTAATGCTTTTAATTCGGTTTCTTTGTTTTCTAATAGTTTTATCAGCTCTGGTTTGTTTTCTATTTCTTGTATTTTATGTAACACCTGTTGTATTTCATTGCGAATAGCGCGCAACTGCTTTTTACCAGATTCTACATCATGAATTAATTCGCGAAGCGATGCATATTCTTCTTCTTCCACACGCAAGGTGTGAAGCTCATTCTTTAATTCCTCAATGGAGGGCAATTCGCGTAATGGTAAATTCTCCGGAATAGTAATTTCTCCATCAAAAATGGTAAGCGTTTTACCGGTTTTACTGATTTTTTTCTTAATCAAGTCTGCCGGTAAACTTGAGAATTGTTCTGAAAGAATGGTATTCAAGAGGCGGCGAGTTTCTTGCTTGGATGAAACGGCATGAATCAATTGCCGGTCGAAGTTTTGAATCTGAGTCTCCACTCGGGCAATGGTATTGTGTAACGTGGCAAGCTTGTGTTCCACTTGTTGTAAGGATAATTTTTGCGTTTCAATGCGAGTTAATTTTAATTCTAATGACCGGCGATTGTCATCCAAATTATTCAGTGCTTGACGAAGAAATTCCAATGACTCGTAGCTTTCAATTAAATTAAGTTTTTCCTGTAAGGCCTGGCGTTCTTTTTCTGCAAATTGAACCAATTGCTTTTTAGCACCAATAAGTTGGTTTAATTCCTGTTCACGTGGTTTCATTACCACATCGAGTTCGTTTTGCAATTGCGAAATATCATTGGCTTTTTTTAGAATACGATTTTCTAAGTCGGCCAATGTACTATCGTACGATTGGTTGAACGCATAAATATATTGAGCAACAATTCGTGTTTTGGCCTTGTATTGATTTACAGTTTCACGAAACACTTCAAACTCTTTCTGTATGGATTTTATGGTTTTAATTTCATCATTCAGCTTTAACAAATCGCTGATGTCTTTTTTATTTTTCTGAGAAAAGTTAAGCATTTCGTGTTCCCGATTATCGGCCACGATTAGGGCTTCTTTAAGGGTTTTATTATTAATGAGTTTTGAGTTGATGAGATAGCGATAAACTTTTGAAAAATTATTACTCAACCCATCGGTTTTGACATTTTCCTCAAGCCATACCACGGCATCGTTTTTACGGCCACGCTGATAAACGGCATTCAGCACTTCGGCTTTATTTTTAAACTGTGAAAAACCAATTCCTAAATCAGATAAGTTTTGTTTTAAATCATCAAATTTTAACAATCGTTGTGAGCCCTTATCGTTAGCAAAAAACAAATTATCAGCATACGGAGCATCAATTTCAAAATATTCCAATTCACCATCCACATCCCGCTTTATCATGATGCAGTAATTACGGCTCTTTGAAATTTCAAAAACAATGTAGCTCTGGTTCGGGTTTGGAAAATAGTGATGAATAGTTTCTTTGTCTCCACGGCGGTTTCCGCTAAAACTCATTTTGCTTCCATCAATTACAAACAAAAAGTTAAGGGCATAAATGAGTGTACTCTTCCCAATGTTGTTAGGGCCAACCAACTGTAAAGAGTCAATATCATCAAAGCGTACTTCTGCTTTTCCGTAAACTTTGGAGTTTAAAATAACAAGCTTGCTTAGCATAAAATTTAAATTGTTGTATCTAAGCAAAAATACGGCACAACACACGTAAAAAATAGCAATGTTTAAAAGTCGTGAATTACTTTTAAAAACAAGAAAATGTGATAATTATGTGTTTGTTAAAAAATTATGGTTGTGGTATTACTCTCAAGCCGGGCGGTGGAGGAACATCCTCTTTGATATTTCGAATCATTTGGTAGGTTTTATTCGCGTCATCCTGATTTTGAAACGAAAGTTCATAGGCTAACCTATCTGTTAGTACAGTAAGTATGCTGTTTTTCATACTTTTAGTAAAGAGATCGTCTTGTTTAGGAAAACGAATATCTGGCATTTCCTGATTTTCTTTGGGAATATAATCCCTGCGGTTGGTAAGCCTATAAAAATACTTTTGTGGTACAAGTTTCAATGTATCAGGTAAAATTACATCTACGCCTTTACGAATTTCGTTGGTAAGCACCTCTGGAGCTAAATAAACCGGCCGCCGGCGATAATGCTGCGTAAGAATAGCAGTAATAAGTTTTTCAAACGATTGTTGAATGTTTGCTGGATTATATTTTTTACCTTGTTCAAAGGATTTTAATGCTTCTAAAAACCGGTCTCTTTCTTGTTCTAAACCACTAAAAAATTGAGGCTCCCAACGTTCAATTTGGGGATAGTACCAACTTCTTCTTAGCAATTCTTTATCCACTATAATTACATCCGGTGCCAATTTTTCTACGTGTTGGTAGTAATATGCCGGCGAAATCAATATATCCCATTGATAGGAAAGAATTAAAGCCCCCGGTTCTACAGATTGTAATGCATCCCGTGTATAGTCTCCAACAAAATAATTTTCCCGTTGATTTACTTTAGAATAATTAAAGCTAATTAAAAATATCGGGATACCCAATGCCAGAAAACCTAATGCCGGTTTGGATTGAAAATTTTCTACATACTCAAAAATCCATCGCATGGCTGCACCCATCAGCACCGCGGCAGATATAAAAGCCAATAGAAAATATGGAAGCAAATCTTTAATGGAATAATTGATGGAATAAAAAACCGTAGTAAAAAAAGATATTACAAAAAACCAAAACGCCGGGTTGTTTTTTCGAGCCATATAGAGCGCCCCTGCAATCATAAATCCAACCCCAATGAATGAAAATTCGTCCTGAAAATTTTGTATAAACATTTCCAGATTATCAGCTGCTGCTTTAGATGATGAAAACATCCATACCTGGTATTGTTTGCCGGTAACATGGCGAAAAAAATTCTGCAACGTTGATACATTCCCCCAATTAAATAATGGTCGTGATGATGCCACAATCATTAGGGAAGAATAAAAAAGAATTACAATACTTGCCGTCGCAACAACCACTTTCAATACATTTTTAAAAAACAATCGAGTAGATGATGATTTTTTATGTAACAAAAACAAAAGACCCGGTAGTAGTAGCACAGAGGTCATGTGGTTGGCAAAACAAAGCCCTAGCAAAAGGCCAACAACAATCCATTGTTGTAAGGAAACCTGGGATTGTTGAAATAAAAAAACCACATAATAAATAAATGCGGACATAAGCGCAATGTGTAAGGAATAAACCTCTACTCCGGTACTCTGCATCCAATACGTTTTGCTGAATGCCGCAAAAGAGACTCCTACTACTGCTACCAATAAAACCAGCAAAGGATGTAGTGATATGGTGGTGTTTTTATTTGCAGTTACTTGTTTATGTTTAGCATTAGATGATTTTACTACTGTTGGGGTTACAACCTGATTTTGAAACAACAACAAAAAGGTTTTGAAAAGAAAAAAATTACCCACGGCACAAAATACGGCGGCTAAGATGTTTAAACGCATAATTACCGTTGCTCCCCAAGGAATTTTTGACCAGAGAAACCCCAAATAAGTAAATAACGGATAGCCGGTAGGATGAGCCACTCCAAGTGTGTATTGTACTGCAGCTAACTCCCCGGCATCAATGGGCATAACATCCTGGCTCATAGTTATTAAATATAATACCAATGAAACCAAAGAAAAAAAATACGGAGCCAAACGATAAAAATTCATGGTTTGAAATTAGCAAATAATTAAGTTGGTTAAGGCAACAAAAATAGTATCTTCATTGTTGAATGAACATGAAAACCCTGAAGATATTCCTATTATTGATTATCTTGTTAAACACATCATGTTGGGGCCAAAAAAATTCAAAATCCTCTTCTATGAAATTTGAAGTTGAAAAAACCGAAGAAGAATGGAAAAAACAACTGGGTGAAGATGCGTACCGGGTATTACGACAAAAGGGAACTGAGCGTCCATTTAGCGGTAAATATTATTATCAAAACGACCATGGGGTGTATGTATGTGGTGGATGCGGAGCTCCATTGTTTACTTCTCAAACCAAATTTGATGCTGGATGTGGCTGGCCCAGTTTTTATCAACCCATTTCGCCGGATGCCATAATAGAACAACTGGATTTGAGTCATGGCATGGTTAGAACAGAAGTAATCTGTGCTAAATGTGGTGGGCATTTGGGCCATGTATTTAATGATGCCCCAGAGCAACCAACGGGGCTAAGGTATTGTATCAATTCAATTTCGTTGGATTTTGAAAAAAAATAATCCCAAGATTGTCATGAGAATTTTTTTATAAATAGAGGGGGGCTGGCACGTGTTTCTCCGCCTCGTAGGAGCGGATTCACCCCTTGCCCTGATATTATTACCATCATTGCTTGGGCGATAGCCCGAAACAATCTTTTTAGACAAAAGCACATTGCCTAGTAGCATAGAGGTTGCTTCCCCCGCCTCAGACGGGTTAAAATGAAGCTAAAAATCCTCTCATCCGCCCTAAAGGGCGGACTGCTGCGGATGGAAGTGGAAAGCCCGCAGGGGCGAATGCCGCAACGCAAGGAGCAGCGGGGCTGAGGGCACGAAGACACCGCTGCGACTATGCGATGCGTGCATGAGCCCCGAGGACTTGGAACGGACAGCCGCTTCAAGCAGCCAATATACTCTAATGACATTTTAGGTTTTGTATAAAAGGAAAACACAGGGATCCCTAAATGATACTTATTCTTACACTGATTGGCTTTATAGCCATTTCCGGAATTCAACGATTTTTGTTGGGGCAAATCGGCATGGGTTTGCTTTACCTTTTTACCTTTGGGTTATGTGGTATTGGAACCATTGTTGATTTAAATAATCATAAAAAAATGAGATTAGAATACAAAACCAAAAACAAACAGAAGAGTGTGTAACCATGGCCAAAGCCATGTATTAAAACTAAAATCAAATAAAATAAAAAAGCCCCTCATTCGGGGCTTTGCTTTTTATTATATCGAAATAAATATTACTTACGTATCAACTCAAAGCTATCTAAAAAGCCTTTAGTATCTGCATCGGAAGGATACGCTGATGCCTTAAGAATTCCTACCTGATACAATCTGTTTTTAACCAAAAATAGCTTGTAAACCGTAGCAAACTCAGGTCCTTTGGCTTTAAAGAAGACACCAGGGTAACCATTTATTTCAATATCTTTTTCTTCTTCGATAGTAGCAGCAATATTTCCAGCAACTCCTTCTTTTGATCCTCTCAACATCTCTTTCCTGTCACCGGCATCTATTGCTACTTGCGGATAATCTGAATAAGCCACCATATAAGCTTCATCGCTGCCATTTTCATAGATAAACAACTTCATTTGAATATCACCAATTTCAGTCGGCACCGCTTCTGTTGTAACAGTGGGTTCGCTAGGAAAAGCTATTTTAAAATTACCTTCTTCTGATGTGTACTTGGATTGATCTGAAACTACATTTTCAGAATCGGTTTTTTTAGTTTTTGTGCCACACCCAGGCATTACAACCATAAAACCTAAAGCCAACATAGAAAATAATAGTGTTTTTTTCATAATAGATTATTTATTTAGTCAACGCTATAAAAAAGTACTTTTATTTTAATAATTGACAAATTAATTGGTGAGTTCAAAACTTCCGATGAATGTCTTTACATCTTTTTTGTTGGGCAATGTGCCTGATTTTAAAATTCCTGCCTGATACAAACGATTGTTTCGTAAAACCAACAAATAAGATGTACAGTATGTGTTCCCCTTTCCCTCAAAAGTAATAGCGGGGAAACCATTAATTTTGATCATTTTAAAATTTTGTTCCGTTGCACCCAAATTTGATAGTACGTCATTTTTTGAGCTATTCAGCAATTGATATGGATCATGCCCTTGAATCGCCTCTGCAGGGTAATCTGAATAGGCTACCATATATGCCTCTTCCATGTTTTTTTCAAACATAAACATCACCATGGTGATACTTCCTATAATTGTAGAAACTTTTTCTTCTGTTCGAAACGGATTGCCAGGAAACATAATTTTAAACTTTCCATCGGCTGAATAATACTTTTCTTTCTTAATCGTTACAGCAAAGGCACACAAATCGGTAGCCTTTTCTCCAGCTGTGATTGCCATTACAGAAATAGCCCATGAAACAAACAAGGCTACCATTACAATTCTTTTCATGTGTTTAGATTATTGATTGATTTTAAAAGGTAAGAATAAATTTTCATAATGAACACTTATGCTCTTTTTGCTATCTTAATATAAAATTAACTATTTACATGTTACATGGCCGTCCAACCACCATCAACTACCAAGTTAGCTCCCGTCATATACGCCGAAGCATCGCTGGCAAGAAATACAATGGCCCCCTGATAATCGGTAGGTGCAGCCATGCGCCCCAAAGCGGTTTTTCGACTATAATTAGCAATAAACCATTCGTCCTGCGAATTTTCAACTCCGCCCGGAGACAAGGTATTTACTCGTACTCCATCCTTTCCCCAATAAGCAGCTAAAAAGCGGGTGAAATTAATAACCGCCCCTTTTGTTGTCGGATAGGCTGCACTTTTATAAAAAATTTGTTTTCCTTCTGGATTCGCATATATTGATTGGTCTGGTCCGACCATGCCATACGTTGATGCTATATTGATAATGCTGCCTTTTTTTTGGCGGGCCATTACAGTACCAAATACCTGTGAACAAATAAACATGCCCGCAACATTTACATCGAGCGATTTGCGGAACATTTCCACCGGATAGTTTTCAAACTTACTTTGTTCTGCGGCCAATGCCGGGTTTTCAAACATATCATTGATAGCCGCATTGTTCACCAACACATCTATATGTCCCCAACGGTCTAAAATTGCTGAACAAGCTTTTTTAACCTGTTCTTCGACAGTAATATCAAAAGCCAAGGGCAAATGCTCTCCAACTAAATTTGCTGCTATCTCATTGCAGGATTTCTGATTAATATCCGCCACTACCACATGGGCTCCGGCAGCAGCCAAGGCCTCACAGTGCTTTTTACCAATCAAACCGCAGGCTCCGGTTACTATAGCTACTCGGCCCTGTAATGAAAATAAGTCGGCAATTTTCATTTAGCGGGTTCTTTGGGTTTCATATTAAAGTTATCCACTCTTCGGAAAGCGGCTTCAATAGGTTTTCCGCGAAGACGGCTTGTTACATCTCCTTTTTCAATAGCTTCTTTAATCAATGGTAAAACATCAGCATATGCTTTTAATGTGTATTCAATATCTTCTTTTGAATGCATATACATCATGTTGTGATTGCCTTGCCAAAGAATACCTCGTTTAATCATTTCCTGCTGGAAGTATGCTTTTACAGCTAATGGATTTCCTGTTGTAGCTTCTAAGGTAATTGTTGTTCTGCAAGGATAACCTTTGCATTGTGTATATGCTTTCATTCCTAATTCTTCCACTAGCTTGTTATATCCGTCTTTTAGAATTTGACCTTTTTCTGCCAAATTCTTAGGTACGTTTTTTTCACGAAGTACTTTTAAAGTGGCTTTGGTAGCAGCAAGCGACAAAGCTTCACCACCAAAAGTGGTATAGAAAAACACATCCTTTTCAAACAATTGCAACACGTCTTTCCTACCGGTTAAAAATGCGATAGGCATTCCATTGGCCACAGCTTTAGAATAAACAGCCAAATCGGGCTTAATTCCAAAAAATTCTTGAGCACCACCTAAAGCTATGCGAAATCCACTCCACATTTCATCAAATATCAACAAGGTGCCGTTATTCTTACATAATTCGGCCACTTCCTGAAGATATCCCGGCTTAGGTTCATCAAACACAAATGGCTCTAAAATTACTGCAGCCACTTCATTATCCAAGGAATCTCGAAGGCTGTCAATATCATTGTAGTTAAACGTAAATGTTAAATCACGAACGGCCCTGGGTATTCCATTGGCGCGGTCTGTGGCAGCAATATACCAATCATGCCACCCATGATAACCACAACATAATACTTTTTCGCGGCCGGTGTATGCCCTCGCAACCCGTATGGCTGCTGAGCACACATCTGCTCCGGATTTACTAATGCGCACACTTTCGGCGTTTGGTATAATTTCATGAATCAAGGAAGCAACTTCATACTCCAATTCATGCATCAACGAAAAAGTAATTCCTTTTTCCAATTGCTTCCGAATAGCATCATCTACTTCCGGATATCCATATCCCAACGATAATGGACCAATGGCGGCATTCCAATCTAAATATTCATTGCCATCCACATCCCACACTCTTGAACCCTTGCCATGGCTTAAATATACTGGGCATGCACCGATTGAGTATTGCCCCGGCCCTTTGGCCATGGTTTGAGTAACAGGCGACATGATTTGTTTTGCCTTTTCGTATAATTCAAACGAGCGAATCAAAACCGGATAATCAGCATTAAAACTTACCGTGTTGGGCATATAATTTTTATATTGTTATTGTTTTGTTGAATCTTCTTGTATGAAAAATTCTTCCGGCAATTCAGTAGAATGGGAACCCAATTTTTTCTGTTTTATTTTTTCGAGCAATAAATCACATTGTTGAGCAATGTATTCATGGCGGCGCAAATCGTCTTGTATTGAAGATGAAGACATTTTTAGCTGTGCATAATAGCGAATCCATTGTTCGCTTCTTTCTTTCAAACGGCCTAATACTTTTTCCGCTTGTTCGTAAGCACCAAGTGTAACATATAAATCACCCATTAGCAAACAGAAATAATTATATGGCACTTTAAAATCAGGCATGATTTCTTCAGCCTTATCAAGCACTTTAATAGCTTCTTCTTTTTTGCCTTCCAGCATTAATTTGCTGGCCAATCGGGTAAAGTTGTTTCGGAAATTCATGGTCATCCGCATATTCGTTTCATCCAAATACACATCAGGATGATTGATATTTCCCCATTTAAATTCTTCCATAAATTTTTTGTACATCACCGGAGTATTCACTTCGGCCTCTTGCCCATCATGGCTTTTCGTTTCAAATGGAACTAAGCGATACGCCATGCCATCAAGCATAAAGAATTTTTCAAGTCCAAAATAATTTCTGCTTCCTACCGTAATAGCAAAATATATTGGACGCTCCCAATTAAAGTTGGCCAGTAAGTCTAAAATCATCACTTCTGCCTTCAGAATATAAGGTTTGTTAACTTCCCAACTCAAACTTTTTTGAATTCTGTTTTCCATTCCGGGTGGTACAATTCCATTTTTAACGGCTTTTGCTGAATCAACTGGTAAGATAAATTTGTTTGACCGCAGGTAATATAACTTATCGTTTCGATTTACTTGTACCTGATTATTCACATCAGTAGCCAGCAAAAACTTCATGTGGTCTTGTACCGTATAATACTGTTTGTTTTCTCGATCCATCAAAACCTGATCACGCGTTCCTTGTCGATATTCCGTTTCTTTCATTCCAAAGGGTACAGGCAGCCCGTCGTATGCCTTACGTTTCATTTGAGAAATGTACCAATCGGTATTCAACAAACTAAGATTCACAATTCTTACATCTGTTCTTACACCCTCTACCTCCTGAAGATACCAAAGTGGAAACGTATCATTATCACCATTAGTAAACAAGATAGCGTTGGGAGCACAAGTATTTAAATAATTATAGGCAAAATCGCGTGCAGAATAGCGTTTTGCCCTTGTGTGGTCATCCCAGTTTTCTTTAGCAAGCAAAGCAGGCCCCGAAAGCATAACAGCTGCTAATGCTAAACCTCCCACGGCCATCTGGTTTTTTATGGCCTTGTACAAAGCATGTGGAATGTACACAAATGCCAAATAAAGTAATGCCAGTACTATAAGCATCAAGCCCATTCCTTCGTTTCCGGTTGCTGTACCAACCAAATATGCTGCTACACCAATACCTGCAGCTACCGCAGGAACCATCAGGTCGTTTTTACGTAAATCTTTCATGTAATGCATAATAGCCATAAAGGCCAATCCAATCCAAATGGCAAATGCATAAAACGAACCGGCATAAGTATAATCCCGTTCACGAGGCTCAATCGGAGGCTGGTTGAGATAAAACACTGTGGCTAATCCTGTCATTAAGAAAAACAAAGCCACCACAGTAAAGGCTTGTTTATCGCGGGTAAGCTGAAAAACCAAACCAACGAGACCCAATACCAAGGGAAGCATAAAATATTTATTTCGTCCGCGATTATCTTTTAATTCGTCTGGCAAATTGGTTTGAGGCATACCTGTACTCCATCTGTCAATAGCGTTTATCCCGGTAATCCAATGACCTTTGTTTGCATCGCCGTACCCTTGGTTATCGTTTTCCCGTCCAGAAAAGTTCCACATGAAATAACGCCAGTACATCCATCCAAACTGATATCGAAACAAAAAGGTAATATTATTTCCAAAATCAGGCTTTGCGCCTTTTTTTATGTTCGCCCAAAACTCATATTCACTGCGATGGTTGGGATCTGAACTATGTAATCGAGGAAAAATGGTCATACGGTTAGGATCATACACCATTAGCGGTTTATTTCCGTTTTGAACGTATTGATTTACAATTTTAAGATTCTGTTTTTCCGGATGATTTTCAATAAAAGCTTGTGCTTCTCTGAGAACGGTAAATGTTCCAAGCGTTTTATTTTTATTATTCTTTACTAAAAATGCCTGAATGTAAATGGGGGCGCCCGGTCTTGATTCTTTTATTTCAGCATCATAATAAGGACCATAAAACAAAGGACGGTCGCCATACTGCTCACGGTTCAGGTAAGAAATAAAAGAATATACATTTTCCGGATTGTTTTCATCCATGGGTGTATTTGCCACCGAACGAATAATAATCATTCCATACGAGGAGTACCCAATGATGATAACGATACCGCTCCACAAAGCCAAATTTAAAACCGGTTTTCCATTCTTCATGGAATAAATAATACCAAAAGCAAATATTGCCGTAAGTAGAAAAAGATAAAAAATAATTCCTGAGCCAAAGCCTAATCCAAAAGTATTTACAAACAGCTTATCAAACACACCGGCTAAAGCTACGGCTCGTTGAATAATTCCATATTGAATAAATAAAAGAATGGCCATGGAGGCAACCAAGGTTATGATAACTCCTTTTGTAGTTGGTTTATACTTTCTGAAATAATAAATAAAGCCAAGTGCCGGAATAGTAAGCAAGTTCAGCAAGTGTACACCTATGGAGAGACCCATCAGGTATGCAATTAACACAATCCAACGATCGGCATGTGGCTCATCAGCTACCTGTTCCCACTTTAACATAGCCCAAAACACTACGGCTGTAAATAGTGAAGAAAGAGCGTACACTTCCCCCTCTACGGCAGAAAACCAAAACGTATCGGTAAATGTATAAGATAATGCTCCTAACAAACCACTACCTATGGCAGTAAAAACTTTGTGGTTATCCCACTTAAAATTCTTTTCTCCTGCTATATCTCTGTATATTTTATACACAAGTGCGGTAATTGTCCAAAAAAGAAATGCAATGGTAAGGGCACTTACAAATGCCGAAAATAAATTCACCATCATAGCCACTTTGCTTACATCACTTCCGGCAAATAGTGTAAAAAACCGAGCCAACATGGCAAACAACGGTGCTCCGGGAGGGTGGCCAACCTGAAGTTTGTAAGCGGTACTAATGAACTCTCCGCAGTCCCAAAAGCTGGATGTAGGCTCGATAGTTAGCCCATAAGTTACCATGGCTATGGCAAAACTCAGCCATCCAAAAAGGATGTTTAGCTTTTTAAAATTATTCATACGGTTTATTTACAAAATATAATAAGCAGCGAAATTAAAAATATTCCGCTAATTGTCAGGGATAAGCCCGATTGTATTTAACAGAATAAAACAGCTTATCTAGTGAAACTATGAAATAGTTTTAATGATTAAAGCATTCTAATTTTTCATGGATTTGCTTAGGTTTGTATGTATTATAAAAATGGTAGAAAAACAAAAATC
>CALEWF010000204.1 GCA_937925455.1 uncultured Flavobacteriales bacterium
ATTTTTCACGGTAAATGATTCAACGAAACACTGAAAAAGAAATAGAAACTCTGCTAACCCTGATCAATTGATTATTATTGACGAGGCGCAAACCATGCCCGAACTGTTTACGGTACTCAGACCGGTTATAGATGCTAAACGCAAAGCAGGGCGTTTTTTATTGCTTGGTTCTATGTCGCCTTTCTTAATGCAACATGTGTCTGAAACACTTGCCGGACGCATTGCTCATATCGAACTTCCCGGTATCAATCTATTGGAAGCCGAAAAAGCAAAAATTCCGCTTAATAAATTATGGTTTAAAGGCGGTTATCCGGAGGCTTTAAAACTTAGAACCAACAAGCAATGGAGCTTATGGATGCACAACTACGAAAAAACATTTGTTGAACGCGATGTTACCATGCTGATGAATGAAAGTCTCTCACCGGCTACCGTCCGTAAACTATGGAGTATATTATCGGGTATAAGCGGCAATTTGTTAAACTACCAAGATATTTCCCGCTCGCTGGGCATGAGCCGGGCTACCGTAATTAAATATATGGACTTTATGGAAGGTGCTTTTCTTATTCGCAGGCTGCAACCTTGGTCTGTTAATACATCCAAACGCATTGTAAAATCACCTAAAATTTATTTTCGCGATAGCGGATTACTGCATTACATGAACCGCATAAAAAGTTATGATGATTTAGACAATCACATTATCTGCGGTGCATCTTGGGAAGGTTTTGTTGTTGAACAAATTATTCAGCTCATGCCTAAAAAATTCAATGCTTTTTTTTACCGCACACACCATGGTGCCGAAAGCGATTGGATACTCGTAAAAGGTAACAAACCCATTGCCTGCATTGAAATTAAAATCAGCAATCATCCACCCATACCCAAAGGATTTATGAATTGTATTGAAGATTTAAAAACAAAATATAACTTTATTGTAACGCCCAATAGCAGTGATTATACGTTTAAAAATATCCAAATATGTGCTATTTCAAAGTTCATTAAGAAATATCTAAAAAAAATAACATGATAAAACGCACCCTCTATTTTGGCAATCCGGCCTATTTAAGTTTGCGGCAAAGCCAATTGCTGGTTCGATTACCAGAAATAGATTCCGCCATTGCCCTGGCAAAAGACCATATTGATGAACGTTTTATTACCACCTACAAAAAAGATGCTATTGCCAGCATCCCCATTGAAGATATAGGTTTGGTGGTTTTTGACCATCCCCAGGTAGTATTTAGCCAGGCTTTGTTAGCTACCTTGCTGGAATATAATGTGGCAGTTGTAACCTGCAACGCACAACATTTACCCAATGGCTTGTTTTTTCCATTGGCTTCTAATACTGTACAAACCGAACGATTTAAACATCAGTTAGAAGCCTCTGCACCACTCAAAAAAAATTTATGGCAACAAACAGTAATTGCCAAAATCAATAATCAGGCACAGGTATTAGAAAAATTTAATTTGCCCGCAAAAAATATGCGGCAATGGGCTCAACAGGTAAAAAGTGGCGATACCGATAATCTTGAAGCCCGCGCTTCGGCTTACTATTGGAGCCAATTATTTCTACCACACATCCCACAATTCAGAAGACATCGCGAAGGGCTGCCACCTAATCAATTATTAAATTATGGATATGCTATCCTACGAGCCATCATTGCCCGTGCCTTAGCAGGTTCAGGATTATTACCTACCCTGGGTATTTTTCATCGTAATAAATACAATGCATATTGTCTGGCCGACGATATTATGGAACCCTATCGCCCCTGGGTAGATTTACTTGTAAAAAACATCGTTGTCAATAATGAAGACTACCAGCAAATTACCAAACTACACAAACAACTATTGTTAAGCATACCTACATTAGATGTATTGATTGACGGTGAACGAAGCCCGCTAATGATTGCTGCCCAGCGTACCAGCGCCTCGTTAGCTCGATGTTTTGCCGGCGAACAACGTAAAATACTCTTTCCAGAATGGTATAAATAACATGCGACTGAATGAATACCGAGTTATGTGGGTTTTTGTATTTTTTGACCTGCCTACCGAAACGAAAAAGCAGCGCAAAGCCTACGCCCAGTTTCGTAAAAATCTACAAAAAGATGGATTTACCATGCTGCAATACAGCATATACACCCGGCACTGTGCCAGTCGCGAAAATGCCGAAGTACACATCAAGCGGGTAAAAAACTTTTTACCCCCCGAAGGTGAAGTAATTATTTTTCAACTTACAGACAAACAATTTGGTATGATAGAAATATTCCGAAACCATCAATCGGCTAACAAACCCAATACCCCACAACAATTAGAGTTGTTTTAACTACAAAATTACAACTAGCCATTTAACCCAGTTTATGCATTAGAAATTATCCAGAGGCATCCGCAGTAAGACAAAGCGTCTATCCAGCCACCGTTATAGAAAAATTATATCACAAATAGCACAGAGGATTACCGTGTGATTTATTCTCAATTTCTTTGTGCTTTTCGGGTATCTCTGTATTCTTTGCGGTTTAATCCCAATAATGCCATAGAAAACCAGCTATAACGCAAAGTTATATGGATTTCTGTATTAAAGCCGATTATCCCCAAATTGTCATTAGAGTATATTGGCTGCTTCAAGCGGCTGTCCGTTCCAAGTCCTCGGGGCTCATGCACGCATCGCATAGTCGCAGCGGTGTCTTCGTACCCTCAGCCCCGCTGCTCCTTGCGTTGCGGCATTCGCCCCTGCGGGCTTTCCACTGCCATCCGCAGCAGTTCGCACTTAGGGCTGGTTGATTTGGAAATGAATCAATTTGAAGATGTGTTGATTTGAAGACGTGTTGATTTGAAGATGAGAGGATTTGAAGATGATACGGTTTTAGCGTCATTGCGACCTGCCTTTGGCGGGAAAGCAATCTGTATGATACGATGGAGGAAAAACCTTACAGGTTTTTAAAAACCTGTAAGGTTTAGCATCGTAGCATTGAGGCTGTCGCCCTGGCAATGACGCAAAGATTATCGGGGCAGCGGGTCAATCCGCCCCCTATAAAACAATTCTAACGAGAATTTTGGGATTAAATCATAGCACACGGATGCACGCTGATGCAACAGATGAACGCAGATCTCATCCTTGCCAATCCGCCCTATCCGTGTCATCCGTGTTCTATAATTCAAAAAGCACACAAAGAAAATGAAAGTAAAACATACGGTATTCCTCCGTTTTCTCAGTGGTTATTTATGCAACAGTGGCAACAAAGGTTTTTTGTCTTTACGGATGCCTACGGAAAACTTCCAATGCATAAATTGAGATAAAAGAACGAATAATAATATTAGAATAATACCTAAAATAGAAACAAAAAATCCGCCCGAAAGGTGAGCGGATTTTTAGATTTGTTACAGTTTTTTAAATCTATTTTTTAGCAAACCCCTTGATTTTACTGATATTTTAGCCAAGTATGCTGTAACAAATATCAATAAATCAAAGAATGAAAGCAAATCACAACCCGTTGCCCAGCAAAGGTATAGGCTTGACTGCTGTAACAAATATCAATAAATCAAAGAATGAAA
>CALEWF010000205.1 GCA_937925455.1 uncultured Flavobacteriales bacterium
TTGTTTTTGCGTTTAAAAAGGATTCGAAGAATATCTAATTCTGGTAGGGGTATCATATTGCCACGAATATCAAGTACTTGCAGGCTGGGCATGTAGGCAATAAATTCTGTTATGGTAGTTAGCTTGTTGTTTTTTAAATTGAGAAAATACAAGTTGGGCATTTTTAATAGTTCTTTTGGAATGGTTTCCAAACGATTTCCTTCTAAGTTGATTTCTTTGAGTTTATCTAAATAGAATATTTCGGCAGGTAGTGAATCAATTTTGCAGTTTACTAAATAAATACTTTCAATTTTCTTAGAGCGTAATATAAATTCAGGAAATTTATACAAATCGGCATCCACAATCTGAAGTGTTCTTAGCCTTGGCATGCGTTTTAGAGAATCGGAAATATGCAGAGTATCTGAACTCGTATTCTCCAAAATTCGTAAGAGTTCTAAATTACGCATATACTGCAATTCATTGGGAAGCGAATCTAACTTGGTATTCCATAATTCCAGGTACATCAAACTACTGCAATCTGCAATTTGCGGTGAAATGTATCGTATGGGATTATTTTTGCTCACAAGAATAAATAAATTATTTAGTGCACCTAATTGCAAAGGCAACATGGTAATATTATTGCTTTCTAAGTAGGCAATTTGTAAATTATAAAGTTTGTCAATCTTTGATATATGCTTACTTAGGTTTTCACCCCGAATATTCAGCTTAATGACCTGGTCTTTCGCTTTTATGGCATCTTTCCACGATGTGTAAATGGGCACGTTGGGTGCTCCGTAATATTTGAAAAAGTTAGGGTCTTGGGAGTTGAAATCCACTTGAACATACCCACAAACGGACTGTAAGGTCAATAATAAAATAAGTAGCAGCCGGTACATCATACCTGTTAATTGCAGTGCTGAAGATAGGCATTTTCTGCATCTTTATCCCCCAGTTCGGTTGCTTTTTTAAAATCATCGCAGGCTTTTTTTCGGTTGTGTTGAAATAGGTGCACGCCTCGATTATAATAAGCCGGACCAAACTTTGGGTCTATTTGAATGCAGCGGTTATAATCATTCATAGCCTGTTCAATCAAATTCAAACTTTCATACAAAATAGCACGGTTGTAATAGGCTTCCACAAATTTTTCGTTGAGGGCGATGGCCTGATTAAAATCTGCCAAAGCACTATCAGGACGGTCTAATTCAAAATGACAAAGGCCACGGTCGTGATATGCTTCTGCATAATCAGGTCTTAGGGTAATGGCTCGTGTTAAATCGCGAATAGCCAATGTTTGGTCGCCATTGTCATAATGAAGAATTCCGCGCTGATAATAGAATAAAGCGTTTTCGGGATCTGATTCAATTTTGGCGGTTAACTCATCAATCGTCAGTATTACCTTGGGAATGGAATCCAGTTTTTCTGTGTTCGCTTTTTCAGCTTTTTTTCCGCAACTTAATACAATGGTAGTTGCTAATAAAAAACTAAACAGTAGTGCTGTTGTTTTCATCAGGCTTCATCAAAACTTACTACTACATGTTCCGTAACCGGATGACTCTGACAGGTGAGTATATAACCGGATGCTAATTCTTCGTCGGTGAGTGAATAATTTAATTCCATTTCTACTTTCCCTTCCAATACTTTGGCTTTACAAGTAGCACAAACAGCACCTTTGCAAGCAAAAGGCACATCGGCTCCATGTTGTAGGGCTGCTTCCAAAATATTATTTCCCTCAGTAGCCAGGTCAAATTGCGTTTGTTTGCCATCGAGTATTACAGTAATATGGCTTACATCACCGGCAAACTCTTTTTTAATTTCTTTCTTTTGCTGTATGCCAGCCTGAATTCCGGGGGCTGTAAATAATTCCTGATGGATGTGTTTTTTGTCAAAGCCCATTTTTTGCAGGGCTGCACCAACGGCCATAATCATTTCTCCCGGACCGCATAGAAAAACTTCATCTATGCTTTCCAAATCAATCAACGATTTACACAACTGACTACATTTTTCTTCATCAATACGTCCGTTCATCAACGGCACATCCAGGGCTTCCCTTGAAAAAATATGGTACAATACAAAACGATTCAAATATTTATTCTTCAGAGCTTCGAGTTCTTCTTTGAAAATGATGGTTGCTGAGCCCTTATTTCCGTAAACTAATGTAAAGGTACTTTTAGATTCAGTAGCCAGCGTGGTTTTAATGATAGAAAGTATGGGAGTAATACCACTTCCGGCGGCAAAAGCTAAGTAATTTTTTGATTGTTCCGGGTTGAGTTCCGTGTAGAAATTTCCCATCGGAGGCATTACTTCCAACGTATCACCCACTTTTAATACTTCATTGGCATAGGTGGAAAATTTTCCACCCTCAATTTTTTTTACTGCTATCCGCAATTCATCTTCATACGGGGCGCTGCATATAGAGTAGGTACGGCGCACCTCTTCCCCATTTATAGTTATTTTAAATGTAAGGTATTGCCCTTGGATAAAAGAAAATTCTTTTTGAGCTTCTTCCGGAACGGCTATTGCAACCGAAACCGTATCGCGGGTTTCTCTTCGTATATCGGTTACTGTAGCTGTATAAAATCTCGACATGCATTCAATTTAAGATGTACAAAAATAACATTATGCCCGGATTGAAATGTGATTTTGGGGAAAATAGCGTAGTTGTTTGGTTTTAAGCGTATTAAAGTAAAATGCTAATTACGCGTAGTAAGGTTGGTATTAGATTTTTTTTGATTATCAGGCTGCTTCAAGCGGCTGTTCGTTACAAGTCCTCGGGGCTAAGCCACACAGGGCATCGGGGTAGCGGTGTCTTCGTGCCCTCAGCCCCGC
>CALEWF010000206.1 GCA_937925455.1 uncultured Flavobacteriales bacterium
AATTACAGCACGCTGTGCCCTTTGTGTAAAACTTTGTGTTCTTTGTGGTAAAAAGCATTAAACCTGAATAGTAAACAAATTTTTTAACCACAAAGAACACAGAGATACACGGAGAACACAAAGAAAATGAAAGTAAAACAACCTGTATTCCTATTTTTTCTCTGTAGTTATTTATGTAACAGTGGCTACGTAGGTTTTTGTTTTTTTAGATGCCTTTGGAAAATTTCTAATGCATAATTTGGGGTAAATTACGAATTATCAATTACGAAATTATTACAACTTTAAATCAACTCATCTTCAAATCTGCTCATCTTCAAATCTGCTGCGGATGGAAGTGGAAAGCCCGCAGGGGCGAAGCCCACAGGGCACGGAGTAGCGGGGCTGAGGGCACGAAGACACCGCTACCCCGATGCCCTGTGTGGCTGAGCCCCGAGGACTTGCAACGAACAGCCGCTTGAAGCAGCCTGATTATTTATATCACAAGGCTGGTTTTTAGGATTATTAGAAAACTTTTTCAGTAAGCACCCAGCTATTTTTTATATTTGAACAATTCTTATAGCTTATGTTTTTAACACGGTTCAGTTTATTTAAAACCCCTAAGCCCCGATCTTTTGGCTATAAACCTTTGTATTACCGCCCGGATGAAGATGCCGAAATAGACTTGTCTCATTCCTCTTCCGGAGGCAGGCAGCCTGAAACGTATGTTCCCGGGCGTACCATACGCAGGCAAATGGAAGAGCGATGGAATCGCCAGGCGTATCATAGGCAATATGAAAATTCACGACGTAAGATATTTACCTTACTGGTGGCGATGGTATTGGCAGTCCTTATTTGGTTTATGCTGTAAGCCATTTTATTAACATTGCATCCACATTGGGCTTATGCCCTGTAAATCCATGTATTTTTGCGGTAGGAACTAAGATACGAAATGCCAGATATTATACAAATATTACCTGATGCCATTGCAAATCAGATTGCAGCCGGCGAAGTGATTCAACGCCCCGCCTCTGCCGTGAAAGAATTGGTAGAAAATGCCGTGGATGCTGGCGCTAAAAAAATCACTGTGATTGTAAAAGAAGGAGGCAAAAGTTTTATTCAGGTAAGTGATGATGGCAAAGGCATGAGTGAAACAGATGCCCGTCTGAGTTTTGAGCGGCATGCTACTTCTAAAATTCGTAAGGCAGATGATTTATTTGCCATTCGCACCAAAGGATTTCGAGGCGAAGCTTTGGCTTCGATTGCTGCGGTGGCTAAAGTAAACCTAAAAACCCGAAGGCCGGAAGATACCTTAGGTACGCAGATTGACATTGAGGCTTCTGAACTGATTCGTCAGGAACCTTGCAATATACCTGTTGGTTCGGTATTTACCATCAAAAGTTTGTTTTACAATGTGCCGGCCCGTCGCAAATTTTTAAAATCAGATGCCGTGGAGATGCGTCATATTTTAGATGAATTTCAACGCATTGCCTTGGCACATCCCGAGATAGAATTTCATCTTTACAACAACCAAAGCCCGGTATATCAATTGGAACCCGGAACGTTTCGTCAGCGCATTGTTCAAATGTTTGGGGTAAACTATAACGACCGCTTAGTGCCCGTGAGCGAAGAAACAGATCTGGTGCGCATTAGCGGATTTATTGTAAAGCCGGAGTTTGCCAGAAAAACCCGTGGAGAGCAGTTTTTCTTTGTAAACGACCGGTTCATCAAAAATAGCTACCTGCATCATGCTGTGGTAACGGCTTTTAGCGATTTGATTCCAGCTGAAAGTTATCCGGGGTATTTTATCAAGCTGGAAGTAAACCCAAGTCAGTTGGATGTAAACATTCATCCCACAAAAACTGAAGTGAAATTTGAAGACGAACGGTTTATTTATGCCATTCTGCGTTCCAGTATTCGTCAGGCGTTGGGTAAATTTCATATTGCGCCCACCCTTGATTTTGATAACGAACCAGCGTTTGAAATACCGTTGAAAAAAAATATTCACCAGATAAAACAACCTCAAATTACTGTGAATCCCGGGTATAACCCGTTTGCCGAACGCCCGGCCGGTGGGTTTAAAAAAATGGAGGGTTTGTTGCCTGCCGAAATACCTGATTTTCTTGCTGCCCCACAGGAAATATTAATGCCTGAGGAATCGCAAAATATTCAAGCTTCCACCGGTTTTGAAGATGAAACAGTACAACTGAATTATTTTCAGTTGATGAATAAATACCTGGTGGTAGGAACCGACCAAGGATTGTTAGTGATTGACCAACACCGGGCACACGAACGGGTAATCTTTGACCGCATGACCGAAGCCATGGAAAAAAATAAAGTTGCTTCGCAAATGGAATTATTTCCTGAAACTATGCAACTTTCTGCCGGTGATGCTGCCATCCTGAATGAAATGCTGGAAGATTTGCAAAGCATGGGGTTTGATATCGAACCGTTTGGTACTAACACGTACCTGATTCGCGGCGTGCCGGGCGATGCGGTGGGTCATCCGCCGTTGAAGCTCATTGAAGGCTTGCTGGAAGATTTTCGTAACCAGCAAAAACTTTATCGTACCGATCGCCGGCAACAGGTGATGATTACCTTAGCCAACCGGATGGCTATCAAATCGGGGGTCATCCTTAATCGGTTGGAAGTTGAACAATTGGTTACTGATTTATTTCAATCTACCATGCCCTATACTTCACCTACCGGAAAGCCTGTTTTGTTTCGAATGAGCTTAGAAGAATTGGATGAAAAATTTTTAAAAAACCGTAATTGACATGAATTATTACCGTCCCACTGGATTTAGTGCACTGCCCACAGTGGTTAAAAACTTGCTGATTATCAATGGTCTGGTGTATTTATTCTTATTTGCCGGCTTAGATATCCGTATTTGGATGATGAAACATTTGGCCCTTTGGATGCCAGGCAGCCCTTATTTTATCCCTACACAATATGTTACCTACCAGTTCATGCATTCGTATGCTGACCCGTTTCATTTGCTGTTTAACATGTTTGCCCTTTGGATGTTTGGCACCATGGTTGAGAATGTTTGGGGTCCTAAACGTTTTCTTTCATATTATTTGATATGTGGAATTGGCGCCGGCGTAGTTCAGAATTTATCGCAATTAGTATATCTATCCAATTTTGTGGCTTGGATTGATTGGCAGATTCTGGCTAATCAGGTGCCCCCAACGGTGGGTGCTTCAGGAGCCATCTATGGGGTGTTGGCCGCTTATGGCTATCTATTTCCTGATTCAAGAATTTATATTTATTTCCTCGTACCTATCAAAGCCAAATATTTTGTAATGATTTTGATGGCTATTTCATTGATTAGTGGATTAAGCAATAATCCCGGTGATAATGTGGCGCATTTTGCTCACCTCGGTGGAGCGGTGGTAGGCCTGATTATGATTTTTGGAAGAAGATTATTTTTTAGAAACCGTTTTTAGTTTATTTCGTTTAAATTGCCATGAGAAGATATTATCCGGCAAACGATGTACGCTATGCGTTTATGGGTGGCAATACCCTGAAACAATTATTGATTATCAATCTGTCGGTTTTTTTGAGCTTTTTGTTTCTTCGGGTCATTTTGCTTATTGTCTATTCCTCCAATCCCGAGGTATTTGCTCAAACTTTCTATAATATTCTATCGTGGGCGGGCATGCCCATGCAGCCTCGTGAATTGATGTGGCGTTTTTACACCCCGTTTACGTACATGGTGGTGCACACCGAATTTTTTCATTTTCTGTTCAATATGATCGCCTTGTATGTGTTTGGCCGCATCTTCATGGAGTTTTTAGGACCCAAGCGGTTGTTACCACTCTATGTATTCAGCGGATTAGCTGGTGCGTTGCTTACGTTTTTGTTATTTCAAATTCCGGCGTTGCAAGCGGTATTTTCAAACACCATACTCATAGGTGCTTCGGCTTCCATACTGGGTATCATGGCTGCTACAGCCTTTTTATATCCTGATTTGCCATTGAACATGGTGTTGATAGGTCCGGTAAAGCTTAAGTACATTGCGTTGTTTTATTTACTCTTTGATTTAGTTTCAATTTTTTACTCGCAGAATATGGGCGGGCATTTTGCCCACTTAGGCGGGATGATGATGGGAGCATGTTACGCCTTGTTATTTAAAAACGGCTATGACTTGGCGGGTGGTTGGATTCGACTCAATGACCGTTTATTTGGCAAACGGGCTAAAATTCGGGTACGGATGACCGTAATGCAGGGTGGCCGAGCCTTGAGCGACGAAGAATACAATGTCCGCAAAAAAGAACGGGAAGCTACTTTAGATGAACTGCTCGATAAAATCAGTGAAAAAGGTCTAAAAAGTCTCACCCGCCGGGAACGGGAATTGTTGGATAGGTATAGTAGGGGGGAGTAGAACTCATTTAGAAATATTTTTTTTC
>CALEWF010000207.1 GCA_937925455.1 uncultured Flavobacteriales bacterium
GAAGTATTTTAAAAATTTTACAATTTCTTACACATTAAAAATTTATCCGATTGCCTTTAGAATAATTATTACACATAATTATTAGATGTTATTAAATTAAGAAAGGTTGCATATTACATATAATTTTTGCTAAAATGATAGCTATTCATTTTCAAAAATCATTAGAATATTAAAGTTTAGCATGTAAATTTGTATAATAAACAATCAAAAAACATACATGCCAATATATCATAAATTAGGGAAAATTCCTCCTAAACGACACACAGTGTATGAAAAGCCCGGAGGTGGTTTTTATTATGAACAATTGTTCGGTACCGAAGGTTTTAACGGGCATTCCTCCTTGCTTTATCAGGTGCATCGTCCTACGCAGATTCGTGAAATTCTAAAGTCATATAACGTAACACCCGAAATTGCCATTGAAAAAAATATACGACCCATGCTTTTGCAAGGGTTTGAAATAGAAATGCAAGATGATTTTCTTGAAAGTAGAAAAATTTTACTGATGAATGTAGATTGTGCAATCGGCGTTGCTGCTCCGCGAAAATCCATGAAAGACTATTTTTACAAGAATGCCGATGCAGATGAATTGTTGTTCATTCACAAAGGAAAAGGCAAGCTTCGTACGTTCATGGGGAATATTCCGTTTGAATATGGAGATTATCTCATTATTCCGCGGGGAATGATTTATCAAATTGAATTTGAAACAGAAGATAATCGTTTGTTTTTTGTAGAGTCTCATGCACCCATATATACACCAAAACGATATAAAAATTCATCCGGTCAATTATTAGAGCATTCACCTTTCTGTGAAAGGGATTTTAAGTTGCCTGGTGAATTAGAAACCTATGATGAAAAAGGCGACTTCCTGATTAAAATTAAAAAGGAAGGCTTGATGCATGAGTTGGTATATGCTACGCATCCGTTTGACGTGGTGGGCTGGGATGGATATAATTATCCGTATGGATTTAGTATTCACAATTTTGAGCCAATCACTGGTAGAGTGCATCTACCACCTCCCATTCATCAAACGTTTGAAACTTCAATGTTTGTAGTTTGTTCGTTTTGTCCCCGATTGTATGATTATCATCCCAAGGCAATACCAGCACCTTACAATCATAGCAATATAGATAGCGATGAGGTATTGTATTATGTTGACGGTGATTTTATGAGTCGTAATAATATTAAACCAGGGCATATTACCTTGCATCCGAAAGGTATTCCGCATGGGCCTGCACCCGGAGCTATGGAACGTAGCATCGGCCAAAAAGAAACTAAAGAGTTGGCTGTAATGGTAGATACCTTTAGACCCTTGATGATTACAAAAGACGCCGTATCAATAGACGATGGGGTTTATTATAAATCATGGACAGAAAATTAACATTTCATCACCACTAAATTGAAATATTATGAGTACCGAATTGAAAAATGTGGAATATGGATTAGAAAAAATTTTTGAAGGCGCTCAGGACTTTCTCCCCTTGCTTGGAACAGATTATGTAGAGTTTTATGTAGGCAATGCCAAGCAAGCTGCGCATTATTATAAAACGGCTTTTGGTTTTCAATCGTTGGCATACGCTGGTCTGGAAACCGGAGTTCGTGACAGAGCTTCGTATGTTTTAGTTCAGGATAAAATCAGGTTGGTATTAACTACTGCTTTAAATAGTAATTCACCCATAGCTGAGCATGTTAAAAAGCATGGAGATGGCGTAAAAGTGATTGCCTTGTGGGTAGAAGATGCCCGTAAGGCATTTGAAGAAACAACCAAGCGTGGTGCTAAACCATACATGGAGCCTACGGTTGAAAAAGACGAATTTGGGGAAGTGGTACGTTCTGGTATTCATACTTATGGCGATACTGTTCATGTTTTTGTAGAACGTAAAAATTACAATGGTCCATTTTTACCGGGATATAAAGAATGGAAAAGCGAGTATCACCCATCACCGGTTGGTTTGAAATATATTGACCATATGGTAGGAAATGTAGGATGGGGAGAAATGAATCAATGGGTGAAATGGTATGAAGATGTAATGGGCTTTGTAAATTTCTTATCGTTTGATGATAAACAAATTCATACCGAATATTCCGCTCTGATGAGTAAAGTTATGGCCAATGGTAATGGCCGAATTAAATTTCCGATTAACGAACCGGCGGAGGGGAAAAAGAAATCACAAATTGAAGAATATTTGGATTTTTACGAAGGTCCCGGATGTCAGCACATTGCTGTTGCAACTGATGATATTATTACTACTGTAACTAAACTAAGAGAACGTGGGGTAGAATTTCTTTCAGCCCCACCGCACACGTATTATGAAGATGTACCCAAACGTTTAGGAAAACATGTAGATATTTTTAAAGAAGATATACAGGTACTTGAAAAATTAGGAATTCTGATTGATGCAGACGAAGAAGGATATTTGTTGCAAATATTTACAAAGCCAGTAGAAGACCGTCCTACCTTATTTTACGAAATTATTCAACGTATGGGTGCTCGTGGGTTTGGTGCAGGTAATTTCAAAGCCTTGTTTGAATCCATAGAAAGAGAACAGGCATTGCGCGGTACGTTGTAAATTTCTTAAGCTTCTTAATATAAACAAAAAAAGGCAACTTTAAAGTGCCTTTTTTTGTTTTCGATATCAAAGATTATGCCTAATTGTCTTTAGAAAATTTTAATCATAATGTTTTATATGGGAGTGTGTTTCTGCGCCTTGTTGGGGTGGCTTCACCCGCTGCTCCAACCTGCTGCGGATGGAAGTGGAAAGCCCGCAGGGGCGAAGCCCACAGGGCACGGGGTAGCGGGGCTG
>CALEWF010000208.1 GCA_937925455.1 uncultured Flavobacteriales bacterium
GGGAATAATATATCCAAGCAGATATTTAATTTCACTCCATACTTTACGCATAAGATTGTAAACTTTTAATTACAAATATACAAAATGAAACCAACTTTGTAAACTAAAATATAATAAATAGTTTATTATGGGTCGCAAACCAATCTTAAAGTACAGAAAAAGAGACGATTCAATTACCCAAGGCTGGATTGAAAAAATTCTACCACATTTTCAGCAGCATGGATTTAGAAAATTCCGCATGGATGAGATAGTGCAATTAGTTGGGGTAAGCAAAGCCACCTTTTATAAATATTTTTCATCACGCGAAAAACTGCTGGATGGTATTATTTCACATAAATTAAATGAAATCGCACAATTCAGGGAAGTCTTGTTCAATCAAGAGCAAACCTATTATGAACGCTATCATAATGCCATTCGGGTTTCATCACAAGCCATGTCGCAAATTTCAGGGAAATTCTTAGAAGACATACGGCATGTATATCCTGAGAAATGGAAAGCAGTAGAAGAATTTAAAAACTATGCTGTTTCAGTATTGGAAGAATTTTATCAAGAAGGTAACCGCAATGGGTATTTATTAAACATTCATCCAAGAATTATGGCAGTAAATGATCATTTATTTTTTACACAAATGACCGACCCGGAATTTCTTCAAAAAACTGGATTAAGTTTGCAAGAAATGTTTGATCATTACTTCCGGATGAAGAATGAAGGCGTAATTAGACATCGTGATAAATTTGAAGAGGTAATTCTAAAATATCAGCACACCATATCTTGAGATTATTCAAACTGGATTTTTGCTTTTTTCACGCCTTTTCCGACGCCCGGTAAAATTATAGGCTTTTTAGAAAGAAACATATCAGCTGTAGATTGCCACCTGCCTACTACTTGTTCATTTCCAAAATAATCAATACCCACTAATTCAAATAAAATATTATCTTCCAGATATACGTTCCATCCTTTTGAAGGAATGTATAAATCGGCCTTCCCCCTAACTATGGTATCACTATTGGCAATAATTTCAGGCCCATGATAAAAGCGAAAATAAAATTTTTCCATATCACGGTTTTTATTAGCTGCTTCAATACGAAGATTGGGTACTTGAATCAAGGTAGGAGCTTCGTAAGTAAATGTTTGTGAATATTCACCCAACTCAACAGCTGGTTCGCGAAGTGTTGCTTTTATTTGAGCTACTACCTGAATACGTGGTGATGCTTGTTGCATTTTATAATAAGGAACAAAAAATACTACTTCTTTTTGTGGACGAATCAACTCAAATTTTGAAAATTCAAACCGCCTGATGGAAGTAAGAAGTTTAAGCCAGGAAGTAATATCATTGCCTTGATGATCTGTAACACGAAGTGAATAAGAAATATCCAGAGGGCTCAAGTCATCAAAATACATTTCTGGTACCTCAATACCAATAACTAGCTTAACTCCATGTATTCCCTTTATTACAGCAGCTTCTCTTGATATCATTTGTATTTTAATATCAGACACCGGCTTCTGTAAAAACTTTACATCTGCTTTAACTTGATTAAGCAACAAGCTATATCCTTCCAAATAATATTGTACTGCCGGAAAATGGTTTGGAACAATGGCATAATGTGGAATGAACAATCTAACAGCACTGCCTATTTCATTAGAAATTCCAATCATTCCACTGCTTACAGGAATTAAGCTGCCAGAAACAAACTTAACAAACCGTGGCACATGGATGGAAGTAAATGTGCTATTGGTAAATATCGGACGAAGAGAAACTTGTTTTTCCGATTGGGTGGATTGTGAAATGTCTAAAAAAATTCCAGAAACTCCTTCATAAGATGCTTCTGATACACTTAAATGTATATCCTTTATAACCGGAATGGCTACTTTGGATACAGAAATTTCTGCCTGCAGTATTTTTCCAAAAGACAAGCCTTTAAAGTTTTGCTGATATTCACCAGGGCTATGTTGAATAATATATTCCCCGATTAGTTCGTCGGTAGAAAAATCATCATTATCTACAATAGATAATTTTACCGGATCCCTATCAGAAATACGAAATGAGGCGGTGCCTTTTTTGGCAGAAAACTCATTGGTAGCTTCTTCTGATTCAAACACATATTCATTCCCCACTTGAATATTCCAAACAATATCAGGTCTTCCCTTTCCAGATTTGGAATTACCACTTAAGAAAAGACCCAGGAAGGGGATTTTTTTCCCGGCTTCATCATATTCCCCTATTTGGGCATCTGCTTTTTCTAAATCTACTTTCATTACATACCCTTGAGGGATTTGTATGGTGGCTGATTGCGTAGCTATGGGTGATGAAACTATTCTTTTATAACGATCGCATACAACCAGGTTAAAGGTATAGTTATTTAATCCCGGCTCCTCCAAGATTCTTCGATACGGAATAAAAAAATCATATTGCAACGTATGATTCTTAATGATTGGCAGACGCATATATTCCCCTTTGGGAGCAACAGTTTTATACACCTCGGGCATAAGCTGAGGTGTATAAATCAGCCGATTATTGGCATTCCGAATTTCTGCAAAAATATACCATTGTGTGGTATCCATCTCTACGGGAATGTCTTTTAATATAATCGATGACTTTATAATAATGCCGGATACTCCTTGTTGCTTATAATTGTCAATAATTTCAATCTTATCTACAAAAATAAACTTCTCTACCTGGGCTTGCAGATTAAAGCCACTAAGCAATAAAATAAACAGACAGTATTGACGCATTTAACGAATCAAATTTTGGGTAGCCCGAAATTTATCTAACACAATATTACCAAAAGATTGTGAAGCCATCATAATCATATCGCGTTCTGATGGAAAAGGCATTGGTTTTTGTTGTAATAATTGGAGAGAGGACTGTGATAATGCCCGATTATCTCCAGTAGCAAATCCATATTCATTACGAAAAGTAGCTGAACCAAATATCGGCTCATTGAACAAGGGTTGTCCTCCATCGGAGGGGTATATTTTCATCACCCCACGAATGTTTCCTTCTTTTAGTTGTTCTATTTTAGTAACCTTGGCTGTTACTTCTCGATAAATAATTTTTTTTATTTTATTACCTAGGCTATCCGTTCGAATGCTTCCGTCTGGGTTTTTTTCCCATTCCCATCCGTCTTCAATGGTTTTATTTTCCACAATAACGGTCTGATTGGTGCGGTCGGTACCAGCCCATGCATCGGTGATGATAATTTCAGCAAAGTAGTGATAAACCACATTTTTTTCATCTATCCAAGTGTAGCGAACCCAATTGTTATTAAACTGCTGAATATTAATGGAACGAAGATATTGTTCTAGCTCTACCGGAATTGGCCTGGGCGACAGAAGAGTAACGGTAACCAATACGCGGGTAAATGAAGCTTCGTAAGCCAATTGTGTATTAAGCTGAAGATCGGGTATGGAAGGATTATACCCGGCAGCCCGCAGTAAATATTGGTAGGCTTGTCTTGCAGAAAAACGATCGCCTTTTTGTAAATAGCGTAATCCTTCCTCATAAAAATTTTGAGCTGCTTTTTCGCGTGAATTTGCCATTTCTAAAGAATAATCACGAAATTCAAATTCAACATTTGTTAGCGGATTGGTAGGATGTAGGGTAGGCAATGTTTTAATAATTTGTTGCCGTTGTTCCAAGCGGCGATAAAGCTGATAAATTCTTTCCCAATTGCGGTCATTATTTTCTCGCTGTAAAGTCTGAATTGCATACAAATCATCTTCATTGGCCATGCGATAAGCATCTACTATGATATCTATGTGCTTTTGATCTGAAGGATTTTTTCGAAGTTTTCGGGCAGAAATCTCAATGGCCTTGTCATATTGTTGCTTTTCAAAATGCCGGCGTGCAGAACTGCAGGACAAAAACAACAGGCTCACAAGGAGAAAAAAAAGTATTCGGTTTTTCATGGCTACCAAAATTAACATTTCCAACTAAGGAATTTCAAAAGCAATGCCATAATTTACAGACAAATAAACACAGCTTAATGATGCGTTGTACAAATTCGCATGGTTTGTTGGGCAAGAAAATGTATATTTGACTGTTATTTTTTTGTATGATTAGCAACGGACACATTACCATTACCGATCCAGTTTTTGTTAAAAAGGAAAATTATAATGCATTGGAACGATTTTTCCTGAAATACATTAATGATGAAAGAGATTTGCCATTTGTAAAGCTCTCTATTCTTTTAATGCTTATTTTTCCTCCACTCGCCCTTTGGTTGTTTATTGATTTTAATTGGTGGGTAGCCGCTGTGTATTTATTTCTGAATTGGGCCATTTTTTTAGGCCCGTTTATTTTGATGTTGCACAACACCTCTCACCGATCTTTATTTAAGCACAAATACAAGGTATTCAATAATATTATACCCTGGTTTATTGGCCCGTTTTTTGGCGAATCGCCCGAAACCTACTTTGCACATCATGTGGCCATGCATCATCCGGAAAACAACATGGAAGAAGACCTGAGCACCACTATGCCTTATCGTAGAGACAGCATACGTGGATTTACTCTGTATTTTCTGGAATTCTTTTTTACAACCATTGGGCAATTAAGCAATTATTTATGGCGCAAAAACCGCAAACCCATTATGTGGAAAATGATTATCGGCGAATTATCTTATATTGCCATGTGCGTTGGGTTGAGTTTTGTAAATTTTGAAGCCACCTTAGTAACACTCATACTTCCATTGTTTTTTACCCGCTTAATGATGATGGCTGGAAACTGGGCACAACATGCTTTTGTAGATGCTTCCTCACCGGGCAATCCTTATCGAAACAGCATAACATGCATTAATACACCTTACAACAAAAAAAGCTGGAATGACGGGTATCACATCAGTCATCATGAACGTGCCAATCGCCATTGGACACAACATCCGCAAGAATTACTCGACAAAATTGACACATATATTAAAGAAGAAGCCATCGTTTTTCAAAAAATTGATTTTACCACGGTTTGGTTATTTTTAATGCTAAAGCGTTATGATTGGCTGGCGAAGCATTATGTTCAATTAGACCCAAACAACATTAAAAGCAAAGAAGAAATTATAGCTTTATTAAAACAGCGTACCCGCCCTATTAAAAACCGGGAATATGTTAATGCAACTGTATTTGCATCATGAGTGAAAAGTCTATCATTGAATCATCGAAAGCCCCTGAACCGGTAGGCCTTTATCCGCATGCTCGCAGAGTGGGCGATTTTATTTATTTTTCAGGTATTGGTCCCCGCGAACGGGGATTAAAAAAAATACCGGGTGTAGAACTGGACGAAAACGGCAACATCGTTTCATATGATATTGCCACACAGTGTCATTCGGTATTTAAAAACTTACAATATGTAGTAGAAGACGCTGGTGCTAAATGGGAAGACATTGTAGATATAACCGTTTTTCTAACTAACATGAAAGACGACTTTAAAACCTACAATGCCATTTATGCCGAGTATTTTAAAAATAATCTACCATGCAGAACGACTATTGAAATAAAGTCGCTACCCACGCCCATTGCTATAGAAGTAAAAGCAATTGCTTACGTTGGAAATAAATACGCTTAATTTTATACCAGGTCTATATCAAACTGAACCAAATCAACAAACTCCTGAACCCGTTCATCCAGCTCTTGTTGGGTAAGTTCTGAAATGCGTTCGATTCCAAACTTTTCTACACAAAAAGAAGCAATGGCAGAGCCATAGATTACAGCACGCTTCATGTTATCAAAACTCAAGTCACGGGTTCCGGCTAAATATCCAATAAATCCACCGGCAAAACTGTCTCCAGCACCTGTAGGATCAAATACTTCTTCTATGGGTAATGCAGGTGCAAAAAACAATTGATTTTGATGAAACAATAAGGCCCCATTTTCACCTTTTTTTATTACTAAAAATTTAGGACCCATACCCATAATCTTTCTGGCAGCTTTAACAAGCGAATATTCTCTGGTAAGCTGGCGGGCTTCTTCATCATTTACCGTTAATACATCCACATGCTTCAATACCACCATCAAATCATCCCATGCTGTGTCCATCCAAAAATTCATGGTATCCATCATCACCAGCTTGGGCCGCTTATTCATTTGATCAAGTACTTTTTTCTGCAATCTGGGCATTAAGTTGCCTAGCATCAAGAATTCCGTATTTCTATAACTTTCAGGAACTACAGGGTCGAATGTTGCAAGCACATTGAGTTGTGTATCGAGGGTATCGCGGCTGTTCATATCAATATGATAACGGCCAGCCCAAAAGAATGATTTCTCACCCTGCTTTATTTGTAAGCCTTCTAAGTCAATGTCCCGTTTTTTAAACTGCTCAATACCCGCCGGTGGAAAATCATCGCCAATCACTGACACCAAACGAATGTCTTTATGAAAGAATGAAGCTGCCAATGCAAAATGCGTTGCCGATCCGCCAATGATGCGTTCTGCTTTACCAAATGGGGTTTCAATGGTATCTAAGGCTACGGTGCCAACAACTAATAAACTCATGATAATGGAAGATTTTTTGCGAAAATAGAGATATCCTGACAGAGAAAAAGGAAGAACTCTCAATATTTTTAAAAATTCTATCGGTAAAGTTATTGATAGACCAGATCGGAGAGGTCATCAAAGCGAATGTCTTTTATGTCTAATTCCAGTGAAGTTTTTCCATTCCAAACATTTTGTCGGATATTACACACCACATGAAATTCAGCCCCGGAAGCTATTCGCTGAAAATGATGCCCTTGCTTAAAAGCAATAGCTCCAAAGGTTAATTCCTGACGAGACGGATGACTTACATACATTTTCAAATGGTTTTCACCTACGATCCGTGTCCATTGATTGGCGACAAGGTTTCGTATTAAGAATACCGGATCCATATTTCCTGGCCCAAAAGGTGCAAATTGACTAATTACTTTAAAGAAATTAGGAGTAATCTGTTCCAGTGTTATTTCTTCATCAATTTCAATTTCAGGCACCCGCCATTCGGTCGGCCAGGTTTGGTTTACTACCTGATCAAAGCGTTTTCTGAAATTTTCTACATTTTCCAGCGCTAAGGTAACACCGGCTGCATGCATGTGTCCACCATAATTTTCCAACAAATCAGCACAGGCTTCGATGGCAGCATGCACATCAAACCCTTTTACAGAGCGGGCGGACCCGGTTGCCTTTCCGTTGCTTTCCGTTAAAACAATCGTAGGTTTGTAATGCTTTTCAATTACTCTTGATGCTACAATACCCACTACCCCTTTGTGCCATTCCGGATGAAATAATACATGCGATGAGGCTTGCTGAAAAAATTCATTTTCTTCAATCATCAAAAGTGCCTGTTCTGTAATTTTTTTGTCGAGTTCTCTACGAGCCGCATTGTTATCGTTTAGCTGCTTCAGCATGGCCGGTATTTCCGGGTCACCCGGTTGCGACAGCAATAAATTTACTGCACCTTCACCATGTTGAATGCGTCCTGCGGCATTAATTCGCGGACCAATGATAAATACCACATCTTCTACAGTAAAATCACGCTCCAGCGAAGCAAACTTTCGAATGGCATCAATTCCAGGCCGCGGACTTGTATTGATGAGCTGTAATCCAAAATAAACTAACACCCTGTTTTCGCCGGTTAACGGGACAATATCGCTGCACGTACTTACGGCTACTAAATCTAAATAAGCAAATAATTTTTCTGCAGAAATATTTAACGGGACAGATAACGCTTGCAAAAGTTTAAAGCCAACACCACAGCCAGATAATTCCTTGTATGGATATTTGCATCCGCTTTGCTTGGGATTAAGAATAGCTATGGCCTGAGGCAAATTGCTTTCATCGGGCAAATGATGATCGCATATTATAAAATCAATGCCAAGGTTTGCCGCATAAGCAACTTTATCAGGCGATTTAATACCGCAATCTAATGATATAATAAGTTTAAATTCGTTATTTGCTGCATAATCAATCCCCTGAAATGATACGCCATATCCTTCGGTATATCGATCGGGCACATAAAATCCTACAGCATCATATTTCAGTTCATCACGAAAAAAAGAAACCATCATGGCAACTGCCGTGATTCCATCTACATCATAATCGCCCAAAAAAAGTATTTTTTGATGTTGCTGAATTGCCAGTAAAACCCTGCTTACAGCCTTATTCATATCTTTCATTAACAGGGGATTATGTAATTGTGTCAATTGGGGCCTGAAAAAATTTTTAGCTTCATCAAAATTATTTATGCCGCGTTTTATCAATAACGAAGCTACCGGCAAACTCACATTGATATTGAAAGCAAGCTGATGAACCTCAGCACTTGAGAGTTTAGTTTTTATAATCCACCGCTTATGCATAGCGTACAATCAAATGACCCAGATAGCTAAAAGCTATACAAATTGAAACACTTAACAAAATATTGAGAAACGCCAAAACCAATTGGCCGGTTTCTAATAATTTTAATGTTTGTGCGGAAAACGTAGAAAATGTACTCATTCCACCACAAAAGCCTGTAATAAGTAACCATTGAGCATTTGCAGATAAAATTTTTTTTTCTTGAGCCATGGCAAGTAATAACCCTACAAAAAAACTTGCTGAAACATTAATCAATAAGATGGGCAAAGGAAAATCTTTCTTGTAAAAATATGAGATTCCAATATCAGCTAAATATCTTATACTACCACCCATTCCACTTCCCAAAAATACTAGTAACAACTGCTTCATTTTTTAAAAATTGTTTTCGTCCTTAAAATTACAAAATCTTTGAGATTACATTCTTTCAACCCAAATAATGCAATAGAAAACCGGATATAATACAAAGTCATTTTGATTTCTGTATTGAAGGCGATTATATGAAGTAACCACTTGGGTTCAAACAGCTATTTTACTTCAATTGCATTAAACCGGGTTGAAGAGGTTTTTTAATTGGTTTATTTATCTGTTTTCTCTGTGGTTATTTATGTAACAGTGGCTATAAAGGTTTTTTGTCATTACAGTTGCCACCGGAAAATTTCTAATGCATAATTTGGGTTCAACAGAACTTCACCTGAACCTGCCCAATAAAAAGTTTGTTTACTTTTATGATGATGAATAAAAGAAAAATATTGATATACGGTGCTTACGGCTTTACAGGTAAATTGGTAGTAAACGAAGCGTTGAAACAAAGATTAGATATAGTATTAGCCGGAAGAAATCGTGAGGCGCTTCGGTCGGTAGCATTAGAATATCATGTTGATTTTCGTGTGTTTTCTTTAGATGATATTTCAAATATTATCCATAACCTGCAAGATATTCACACAGTTATACATTGTGCAGGTCCGTTTCATCGCACCTATAAACCCATGATAGATGCCTGTATTCAAACAGGAACTCATTACTTAGACATAACCGGTGAATGGAAGGTATTTGAGGCTTTGCAAAAACAAGATTATCTGTTTTCACAAAAAGGAATCATGGTGATGCCGGGTGCAGGATTTGATGTGGTACCTTCCGATTGCTTGGCAAATAAAATGAAAACACTGATGCCTGATGCCCACCGATTGATACTTGCATTTAGCAGTGTGAGTGGATCATGGAGTGGGGGCACCATGAAAACCATGATTGACGGATTGGGTGATGGAGGAAAAATTAGAATAGATGGTAAACTGAAAACCGTTTCTTTTGCATACAAAATCCAACGTATTAATTATGGCCCTTTTGAAACCATTAGCACCACCATTCCATGGGGAGATATTAGTACCGCATGGTATAGTACAGGCATTCCAAACATTGAAGTGTATTTGGGCGTAACCGAACCAATGGTTAAACAAATGCAACGCCTGAATTGGATTACTCCTGTTTTAAAAGTCAGTTTGATTCGAAGTTTTATAAAAAAACTAGTGGAGAAAAACAGGCATCGTTTCGAGAAAAAAACATTAAACCAGAAAGCCAAAAGTTATTTTTACTGTAAAGTAGAAAATAAATCAGGGGTGTTTTTAGAAGGAAGATTACAAACCATAAATGGATATTTACTTACTGCAAAAACTGCTGTTTTAATTGCTAAAAAATGTGTTTGGGGTGATTTTAAAACCGGATATCAAACGCCGGCTTCAGCTTACGGATGGAAACTTATAGAAGAAATTGAAGGAACAACATTTTTCTAAGCCATGTTTACAGGAATCATAGAACAAATAGGAACAATTGTCAACATTCAGCCTAACGGCACAAACATTCAATTGGGCATTAGAGCTTCTTTTTTGCCTGAACTTAAAATAGACCAAAGCATTGCCCACAATGGAGTGTGTTTAACCGTAGATGGTATTTATAATGATTATTACACCGTAACAGCCATAGATGAAACTTTGAAAAGAACGAACTTGGGGAAACTAAAAATTGGTGATACCATCAACTTAGAACGTTGCATGAAATTGGGTGACCGGCTCGATGGACACATTGTTCAAGGACATGTGGACACAGTGGCTCAAGTAGAAAAGATTACGGAAAAAGACGGTAGCTGGGAGTTTGAGTTTAGTTATTCCAATACTCAATATGTAACTGTAGAAAAAGGTTCAATTACAGTAAATGGCGTAAGCTTAACAGTAGTAAAAAGCGAGCAGGGCTATTTTTCAGTAGCTATTATTCCCTACACTTTTGAAAATACACAATTTAAGTATTTGCAAGTTAAAGATTATGTTAACCTTGAGTTTGATATAATCGGAAAATATGTTGAGCGATTGCTTTTAGGTTATAAAAAAGCATTAACTTAGTATAAATATATTCCCATTTATGAAAAAGATTTCACGAATTTTAGGTTTTGGAATTGTATTTCCATTATTATACGGTTTTATTTCAGCCCAACAGCCTACATTTGTTCCAGCTAATGAATCAGAAGCCCTTCACTTGGCATCTCAACGAACGATCATTCCAAACAAGTACTTGTTTGTAAAAGTTGATTTTGATGCGTTAAAAACATTTTTAAATCAAGCTCCGCATGAAAATCAAATGACCGGAGGGATGTTATTTAAATATCCCATGCCCGACGGTACTACACAAGATTTTGAAATCTGGCAGTACGACATGATGGAACCCGGATTGGCTATTCAGCTACCGGGTATAAAAACATTTTTAGGAAAAGGAAAAACTGACCCCTATGCTGTAATTCGCTTAGATTACACCTATCAAGGCTTTCATGGCTATATACTTTCTCCATTTGGCACTGCAGCCATTGATCCCTATGCCTTTGGCAATACAACCTATTACATTTCCTATTTCAAAGATGATTTACCCAACATACATGCACCATTCTTTGAATGTGGTGTAAACGAAAGTGTTTCTGATGAAAATGACAACGATTTTCCTGAAGTAAAATCATTATTACCATTAGGTACTCAACGCCGAAATTATCGTTTGGCGTTAGCTTGCACCGGTGAATATGCTACTTATCACGGAGGAACAGTTTCCAGCGTAGCATCTGCCATGACTACCGCTATGAATCGTGTAAATGGTGTATATGAAAGAGATTTGGCTGTTCGAATGAATTTAGTTTCAAACAACAATAATTTAATTTATTTGAATGCAGCCACCGATCCATATACAAATAATGACGGAGCTGCAATGTTAGGACAAAATCAAACCACGGTAACTAATGTGATTGGTTCGGCCAACTACGACATTGGGCATGTATTTAGTACCGGGGGCGGAGGAATAGCCAGTTTGGCTTCACTTTGTGATAATAGCGTAAAAGCTCAAGGAGTAACCGGTTTACCAGCACCAACCGGCGATCCGTTCTATATTGATTACGTAGCCCATGAAATGGGGCATCAATTTAACGGTGGACACACCTTTAATTCTACTGCTGGAAGTTGTAATGGAAATCGTTCAGCAAACGATGCATATGAACCGGGTAGCGGAAGCACTATTATGGCTTATGCTGGGATATGCTCTCCAGACAACATTCAAAATAACAGTGATGATTATTTTCATGCACGAAGCTATCGAACCATTTATACAGAAATTGTAACCAATGAAGCTAGTTGCCCCACTACAACCAATACAGGTAATAATCCCCCTACTGTTAATGCAGGTAATGGTGGAAAATATGTCCCAATCTCTACTCCTTTCAAGCTAACTGCTATTGGCAACGACCCTGACGGAAATTCATTAACATATTGTTGGGAGCAGTATGACTTGGGGAATTCTATTCCATTAGCTACCAATCCGACATCAGGAACACCGCCTCTATTTCGTTCATTTAAACCCGACACCTCCGCTACTCGTTATTTTCCGCGATTACAATTGGTTATAAATAATACTAACGATAACCGGGAAAAACTTCCAACTTATACCCGGGTAATGACATTTCGTTGTACCGTTAGAGACAATGTACCCAACGGCGGTGGAATTAGTTTTGACACTGTGGGATACAACTTTACAGCCTCTGCAGGCCCGTTTTTGGTTACTGCACCAAACAACAGTTCCGCTTTTTGGATTTCAAATACAACAGAAACTGTAACCTGGGATGTGGCCAATACCAATGTTTCTCCGGTAAGCTGTGGCCAGGTGAATATCCGTCTTTCGGTGGATGGGGGATATACTTATCCTTATTTACTAGCAGCCAATACCCCCAATGATGGCTCGCAAACGATTACCGTTCCAAATATTGGAACAACGATTACTACTTGCCGTGTGATGGTAGAAGCAGTGAACAATATATTTTACGATATCTCGAATGCTAATTTTACTATTTCACCTTCTGCACCTCAAGCCCCAGTTGCTGCCTTCACAGCAAACGACTTAGACATTTGCCAAGGCCAACTTGTAAACTTTACAGACCAATCAACCAATGGCCCTAACAGTTGGCAATGGAACTTTGGCGGTGGAGGCAACCCTCCTACTTCTACCGTTCAAAATCCAAGTAATATATTGTTTAATTCTCCTGGTACTTATACTGTTACGCTTACAGTTTCAAACGTTAGTGGGTCAAGCACTAGCACCCAAACCATTGTAGTTAATCCGCTGCCTACGGCATCCTTTACAACTACTCCGGCAAACAACAGCCTCAGCAATGGCTCTGCTACAGCTACACCCACCAGTGGCACACCTCCATTTAGCTACCAATGGTATAGTAATCCGGCTCAAACTACACAAACTGCTACCAATTTACCCGCTGGTACTGTTGGTTTCACCATTACTGATGGCAATGGCTGCAGCAAAAATTATAATGTTACCATTCCAGATAATACATCCTTTGAAACAACGTCATGGATAAATAGCATCATCATATATCCCAATCCTGCCACAGAATATGTTCATCTAAGATTAGGTGATATTATATTCACTGATAAAATTCAGATAATATTATTCAATAATCTTGGACAAGCTGTTTATTCCATGGTAATGCCATTTGAACCTGTTTTGACGATCCCCGTTCAGGAGTTTGCATCCGGATGGTATTTATTGAAAATTGAAGCCTTGGATAGTGTAAAACAAATACCACTAATCATCCAAAAATAAATTTGTAAGCAACGAGATAAAACCCAGACTTATGTCGGGTTTTTTATACCTCTTTGTACACTCTTTTCGAAATAATAATGCTTACTTCATAAAGTAAAGTAAGTGGAATAGCTACTAAAATTTGGCTAGCTACATCAGGGGGGGTAATTATTGCGGCTAGTAATAAAATAACTACAATGGCATGTTTCCTGTATTTTTTTAGGAACTTAGGAGAAACCACACCAAGCCTTGCTAAAAAATAAATAAACACAGGCAACTCAAACAAAATTCCACACCCTAATACCACCATTAAAACAGTAGATACATATGATGTAAATACCGGGCTATTACTAACTTTCGACATTACATCATAATTTCCTAAAAAAGACACAGTGAGTGGAGCAAGCAAAAAATAGCCAAACGCTATTCCAAGTATAAATAAGATTGAAACATAAAACACAATTCCTGTAATTTTCTTTTGCTCACCTGCATGTAAAGCAGGCTTAATAAATTGCCAGATTTCCCATGCTACATAAGGAAATGCTATAACAAAACCTGCAATTAAAGATCCCCATATATGCCAGGTAAATTGAGCCCCCATTTGCAAACTCACAAAATTTGAAAAGGGAAGTTTTCCAATACATAACGTCGGAAGATTCAAAACTTCAGACAATGAACAAAGCCATCGGTAGGTGATAAAATCTTGTTCGGATGGAGCAAATAATATTTTATCAAAAAGTATATCCGGAAAAATAAAAACAATAATAGCACCAATTAAAATCGCCACAACCGAGCGTATCAGATGCCATCGGAGTTCTTCCAGATGCTCTAAAAATGACATGTCCCTTTCGTCGCTCATGATTTTATTGTTGTAAAATTTCTCCACCAGTTGAACTAGATACTTTAAACTTACCAGCTGGTTTTGCAGAATAGTAGATTTTTCCCCCACTTATTGCCTGTGCTTTAAAATTATTACGAACATTTAGCCGCACATCGGCACCCAATAGCGATCTAACCTCTGCTTTTTCTGAAATAAGTAATTGAGTTCTAATGTTGGCCCCTGTCGTTACAACAACAATTGATTTGTTTGATTTGCCTGCCACATAAACATCTGCTCCATGGCCCACATTTATCTTAAATTCATTTACATCAATAATTATATTAACATAACCATCTAACTTGCAATCCAACTCCAAATTATCAGAAACCAATACAGAATCTAAACGAACCATACCACCAGATGTGGTTGATATTTTCTTAATAGATTCTGTATAATAAACAATTACATTATTATCGGCATTACTAATCACACCTTTTGTTTTAAATTGTAGTTTATCATTATTTTTTTCAATTAAAACCTTATCAATTGTAATATTTTTCAAATACAATTCTGCTTTATTTTCATTTCCATGTATCCGCTTTACATTAATGTTATTGGCTACTCTCACTTTATTTAAGGGTTGCAACAGCCTTGTTTCTGCTTGTTGTGATAAATTAAAATAATA
>CALEWF010000209.1 GCA_937925455.1 uncultured Flavobacteriales bacterium
AGTCTATCAATTTTATAGGCACTCCAATTCCAATCAATAAAACCATCTTCTTCCCTACGAACCCCATAAAATGTTGCTTGTGAATCATCCTGAGGTACAGGATTCCACTCACCCTTTTTTAAAACAGGTAGCCATTTATCAAGGGCTTTTCGTTCAGCTTCCAGCAATTTTATTCTTATTGATTCTACATCATCGCGTTCATCAACTGGAATAGGTTGTTGAATAAATATGGGCCCAGCATCGGCTGCCTCGTTCATTTCAAAAAAAGTGGCAGCTGCATCGCCTTGATTAAGTATTATCCAAGCCATTGGAGCCCGGCCGCGCCCTCTGGGCAATTTTGTTGGATGATACCCTACAATCCCTTTGAAAGGAATAGAAAACCATTTTTGCTGGAGCAATTGTGAAAAACCTATAGCTAAAATCACATCAGGCTTCTTTTGTTCAGCCCAATACAATACATCATCGCTATTTATATTTGTAAACGGCTTATATTCAATATTTTTCTCCTGACAAAAACTCCTTAGATCGAAGAAACCTGAGACTTTTTCTTTGTTTCTTGGCTCATATCCTATAACACCTAAAACATTGAAATGATGATCCAAAAGAGCCTCAAGAGCAACAGCTGTTGAAGTTACCGAACCAATTACTAAAACCTTCATTTCTTTTTAAAATTATTTTCACCTTGCAAGACAATGATAACAGTTCGCATAAGTATTTTAATATCAAGAAGTAAACTAAATTTTTCAACATAAGTTCTGTCATAAACCCACCTTTCAGGCCATGATAGATAAATATTGCCATTTACTTGAGCAAGCCCAGTCAAACCGGGTCGCACCTGCAGCCTATAAAAACCATTTTCATCAAATCGGACCCTCAAAGAAGGTAAGCAAGGACGAGGACCGACAAATGACATATCACCTTTGAAAACATTAACGAGCTGTAATAGCTCATCTATCTTAAATCTCCTCAAATAATGACCAATAACTGTAACCTCAGAATTACCGGGTAAAACTTGACTCTCATTCCTATTTTTATGATACATGGTTCGCATCTTAAAAATCAAAAAGACTTTTCCATTTTTACCGAGACGTTCTTGAACAAAAATAACCGGCCCTCTGCTTTCCAAAGCAATTAGTATAAGCGATATAAGGATTATTGGAGAAGTAATTATCAATAAAATTAGAGAAAATATTATATCAAATAGACGTTTTAAATGCAATTGAAAACTTCTACTCATTATAAATAGAATTTTAAAAGAAGCATAAAATCAACAAATAAATTGTTGAATTATAATTAGAAAAATTTTTTTAAAAACACTTTTGTACACCTAGTTTAATTAGTTGTTAAATATATAATACCCATAATTTACAAAAAAAAAAATATAAGATCATTATATTGATATAAAGAAAAATTTCAGAGTTTGACACATGTTTCATTCCCTAGTAATTTAATCATTTATTAATATCTGTGGGTAGTTACTTGCATATAATATGGCAAAGGAATAACAGGAATAAAACCATGAGAATCTAATGCATAAAATAAACGTAAAAGCTCATCGAGGCTGGTAGCTCTGAGCCATTTGCCCAGGCGAGTCATGCGGTCTTTGTCGGGTAGCAATTTTCCGTTTTCATCCGTTTGATCTGTCATTGTCTTGAACTTAACAAGATGGAAAATTTCCCCTCCCCTTCCCGGGCGAGACTGAATATATAAAACTTTCCTTTGGATTATTACTAAAAGCAAACATACTAACAGCAATACGGGTGCAAAAATGATCAGTAAAATCAGTGAGATGATTATGTCAAGAATTCTTTTAAAATATTTCCTGTAAAACATTTTGAGGAAAAGGGAATGTAAAATGTTAAAAATATAGCCTCAGAACTATCATAGCCAATAATTAAATGCAATTATTCATTCAACTATTTATTCATTACAAAATTTTTCTGCACAAGCTTAAGCAAGTTTTGATGGTCATCAGAATACATATTCATTTGCCATGTGAAAGTCATAAATTTTAGCAGCGGCCAGGCAGTTAGCTGATAGTTCTTTGAGTTGATCTTGATCATTATAAACGCTTTGAATAATGTTTACCAAACCTATTGTATCATCACCCCTCACAGAAAATCCGATGTGGTGCCTTTCAATAAGCTGGTTTAGTTCGGATTGGGGTTCACAAATGGCTAGAATGGGCAAACCAAAAGCAAGATAATTAAATGTTTTACTTGGTACAGCCGTCAAACTTGCTTGAGGGTCAAGAGCAACTACTGCTAAATTTGCTAAATTGAATAAATGAACAGTATCATTAGGACTCTGGCGAGAAAGAAATAACACATTTGAAAGATTAAAGCTGTGAGCAAATTCTATGAATTTTTGTTTTTTTTCACCATCACCTGCAAATAAAAAATATATGTCAGTGTTTTTAAATTATTTAGCAGCATGAAAGAGCACTTCTAAATTATTTGCTATTCCCATTGTGCCAGCATAAAGAACAATTAATTTACCTTTTAAATTATATTTGATTTCTAATGGATTTACAAGTTTTAAACGCTTTTCAACGATATTAAATGCTACCCATAATGGAACAACCTTGATTTTATCTTCATTTACATAATTTTTTAGCATTGTTGCCATTCCATTACTCAAGGTAATTATCTTTTCAGCCCTTGCAAATACTAATTGATTTATCTTTTTATATACTTTAAAAAGAAAATTATTTTCTTTAATTCCAATAATTTTTAAAGCATCAGGATATATATCAAAAACAACAACTGCAAAGGAGTGCTTAGTTAATAATGATATAAAATATGAGGTTGGAGGGTTGGTATAGTATAACACATAATACCCCCTAAATTTGGTGATCATCAAGAATAACAAATGCAAAGTACAAAGTCCCCAAGTGAATATCCTTGACAAAATAGAAGCTTTATTGTAAGGTATCGTTTTTACTACTTTGACATTTTCATTCAGTCTTCTTTCGTAAACACGTAACCGTCCACAAAATAACACTACCTGAACATACTCACGGCAAAACGCATTTGCCACATCGATGGTAAGATATCCTGCGTTTTGATTTACTATCAGAATTTTCTTCACTAAATGATTAAGTTATAAATATTTTATTTGGTTACTGGAGTCTCCTTAAGCTTTATTCATCATCAATTCACCCAACTCACGCGTTGTCATAAACTCTACCTCCGGCCATTTTGTCAGAATGGCTTTGAGTAGCCTGCGCAATTCGCGTATGCCTTTTTCGCGGTTTTTGGGTTCGATGAATCCTATATAGTTGACCCTATGACTGGATATTACGGCCGGTTTGTTCCATAAAAAAGCGATGGAAATCTGTTTCAGGCAACGATCTACCCAATCGGTGATATGGGCTTTGTCGGGTTCGCCAAAGCATACCGGTTCGAAGAAGGCATTGCGCACAAGAATAACCTGGCCATGTGCATTGATCTTGCCCGGCCAGTTCCATTCTTTTTTAAATTGCCCATCACCCAATGGATAGACCCGGCGTTTGGCGCGGGTAATTGTATTGACACCGATTTTTTTCAGCGTGGCTTCCAACTCCGCTGGTTCTGCGGCGTTAGGCGCTACGAAGCACTCGGGCGCATGACCCAGGTAGTGCTTGTAAAGATCCCCGGCATCCTCCAGGATTTTATGAAGCTCCGGGATTTCATCTTTTTTTGTCGGATGCAAAGCGCCCAGATAATTGGGATAAATTTTGGCATGCCATTGCGAAGCACCTACAGAACGCCATTTAAAAGCTTCGCGCATGCCTGCATCATTGTCCTCAACCAACAGTTTCCACCATCGCCCCACGTGGATGTGTTCGCGACCATGCAGTTGAGGCGAAAATAAACGTTGCCGCTCGCCTTGTTGCCAGTAATGCAGGAGTTTGGTATGGTTGGGGTATTTACGCAGGGTTTTGTCGATGGATTCGAACGCATATGCAGAAAAGTTTGCGTTTTCAATGGCTTCAAAGTCGGGATTGGCCATGTTGCAAAAGGGGGTGAAGACCGGAGCCCTACCGGTGGAATCTTTGAATTCCGACAGGACGTTCAGCAAAATTTCCAGGTCTTCATCACTTTCCAGGCCATCAAAACCGTAATGGTTTGCTTGCACCTTCAATCCGAATCGGCTCATCGCTTCATAAGCCGCTCTGCTGGCCGTGCGTATGCTTCCCCAGTCGTCGGATTCGATGACGACAATTTTCCTGCGAAGGGTCTTCCCGAAACTATTGGAAAGATGGATGCGAAGTTTTTCTTTATAAGTGAAGTTGTTCATTTTCCGTTTGCCGGCCTGATTTTGTTTTTTCAATTAAATCCTCAAAAATTTTCAGGTACTTCAGGTATTGTTTGTTTTTATCAAAATGTTCCTCGGCTCTTTTACGGCAGGCCTCTGAAGTTTTTTGGCGGTCCCAGGTTTTCAATAGCTTAATCTTTTCAATAATGCCTTCCACATCCCCTTTCTCTACCAC
>CALEWF010000210.1 GCA_937925455.1 uncultured Flavobacteriales bacterium
TAACTGGTTTCCTATTGCATAATTTAGCTTTAATCATACAATTTTAGAGGGGGGCGGCTACGAGTTTCTCCGCCTCGTAGAGCGGATACACCCGCTGCCCCGATTTTATTACCGTCATTGCGACCCGCCTTTGGCGGGGAAGTAATCTGTATGCTACAACGCATCATCAGCCCACTAATTACTACCAAAACGCATAGTCAATGCGTTTTGCAACGTACACACCCTCTACCCCAATTATCAATTATGAATTATCAATTACGAATTATGAATACTATACAATTAATACATCTTCAAATCAACACATCTTCAAATTGATTCATTTCCAAATTAACCGCTTCGTAGGGGCGGACTGCCGGGGATGGCAGTGGAAAGCCCGCAGGGGCGAAGCCCACAGGGCACGGGGTAGCGGGGCTGAGGGCACGAAGACACCGCTACCCCGATGCCCTGTGTGGCTGAGCCCCGAGGACTTGTAACGGACAGCCCCATGGGCAGCCTGATAATAAAAAATTCTACAAAGAAATGCTTAGGTTAAGATTTATATCAGAAAAAAGCATTTTTATATCACCTCTGCTACTACAAACGTACTTCCGCCTATCAAAATTAAATCATTCGGTGAGGCTTCCTGCTTGGCTTGATTAAGGGCTTCAAGGGGTGTGGCGTAGGTTTTTCCTTGCAATCCAAATTCGGCTGCTTTTTCAGCCAGTAGGTTTTCGTCCATCGCTCGGGGAATAGAGGCTTTAGTAAAATAATATATGGCTTGTTGGGGGAGCATTTCCAATATTCCGTCGATGTCTTTATCGTTTACAAACCCAATTACCCAACGCAGGGTGTTGTATTCATACTGTTGCAGTTGTTCTAATACTTGAGCCAGACCGGGTTTATTGTGACCGGTATCGGCAATTATGATTGGATTTTCTGATAGTATTTGCCAGCGGCCCTGCAAGCCGGTATTTTGTTGTACGTTTTTTAGTCCGTTAAACACCGTTTTTCGGTCTATCGTAAGTATATTATGTTCATCTAATTCGTCCACAGTTGTAAGTACCCCTGCTACATTTTTTATCTGATATTTTCCCAGCAAATCAGTTGTAATTTCAATAATTTCATCCGTTACCCAATGCAAGTATTTAATGTATAAATAGGGCTTGTTATTTTCTTTGAACCAATGGTATTCTTGTACTTCGTACACATCATCGGCAAATAGGCAAGGGGCATCTTCGCGGTGGGCTTTTTGCATAAATACTTCCTGCACTTCTTCTTGCCGCTCACTGATTACAACCGGTACTTTGTGTTTTATAATTCCGGCTTTCTCTGCTGCAATTTTGGGCAAGCTATCTCCCAGAAATTGCATATGGTCCCAACCGATGTTGGTAATGATGCATAGCTCCGGTTCAATCACGTTGGTAGAATCCAACCTTCCGCCCATACCCGTTTCAATAACTGCCATATCTACCTGCTGTTCGGCAAAATAGGCAAATGCCATAGCTACAGTAATTTCAAAAAACGAAGGTTTGATGATTTCAAAAAAATCTTTGTTTTGGGTTACAAACTCAGCCACAAATTCTTCCGAAACCATTTTTCCATTGATGCGAATGCGTTCTCTAAAGTCTTTCAGGTGTGGCGAAGTATATAGTCCGGTATTGAGGCCGTGCTCCTGTAAAATAGATGCCAGCATGTGTGATGTAGAGCCTTTGCCATTCGTACCGGCAATGTGTATGCTTTTGAATTTTTTATGCGGATTGCCTAAGTGAGCACATAACTTGAGCGTATTCGTTAAATCTTTTTTATATGCCGAAGCCCCATCTCTTTGAAACATGGGCAAGGCACTGTATAAATATTCTACGGCTTCAGTATAATTCATGATTGAATTTTGAAGCAAAGTAGAAAAAAGTACGGAATTAGTTTCGCTGCAGGTTGTATCGAATGTAGCCGGTGCGAAGTTCGTTGGCTTTGGGTTCAGGTGCAAATTTGGTTTTTAGTGCAGCTTCTCTTGCCTTGCGATAAGATTCATCACTTAAATTACCCACTGTACCTTTATTTCCATATTCTTTTACTTCTACTACATTACCTTCTTTATCTACTTTCACTTTTACTACAATCACGCCTTCGTCCTGATTTTTAATATCTGGTACTACCAGTTTTAACGCGTCGCCATTTCCCAAAGAACCACCACCGGTACATCCTTTGCAAGGTGCTGAACCGGAACTGCCATCCGTTCCGTTTGGGTCGCCTTGATTGCCTTTTCCTCCTTTATTACCCTGGCTGCTGGAAGCATTGTTAGCAGCCTGATTCCATAAATCATCCGATTCGGAATTTTTATTTTGATTGGATTGAGAATTTTTGTTTGATTGTGTGGTATGGGTGGTTGTTACCTTATTGGTTTTGGTTTCTGTTACCACATCTTCTTCTTCGATGTCGTTGGTTAATGTTTCTTCAGAAGAAGTTGCAGTATTTGTCGATGAAGACGCGTTGTGTTGCGGATTATTTTCACCCCACCCGGTTTCTGTGGTTCCTAAATCAATATCCACTCCACCGGCAGGCACTTCAATGGTTTGCGAATACCGTAATTTTAAAAGCAGTAAAAGCAATAGCAGCAATAGAATGTAAACTGCGGTGCCAATATAACCGTATATTTTTTCATTATTTGCAGCTACCATATTTTAATTGATTATGTATGTATGTATGTATGATTATCCCTAACGGGAATAAACATTCAATGGTATGTTATTTTTTGGTTTGAATTGAAATTTTATACCCGTTTTGTACAGATACGATATCTACCAGCTCCACAAAATAACTATGAGGTACGGTTTCGTCCATAGCAATTTCTACGCGGTTTTTGCCATCGGCTGGTCCCAATTTTTGTTGAAGCATGGGAGCAATTTGCTCTTTCGTAACTACTTTATTATCCACCCGATATACCAGATTTTTATCAATAGAAACCACCACTTTGGATGAAGATACCTTAGTGCTGGTACTTTTTGGAAGATTCATGTCTATTACATTATTCTGTTTTACCAGCGTACTAAGTATCATGAAGAAGATTAACAACAGAAACACCAAATCCGTCATGGATGAGGTGTTAAATTCTGTACTTATTTTATTTCTGCCTCGAATATTCATAACGGTTTATTTACCGGGTTCATTCAATAGGTCTAAGAACTCAATACTCCTTGCTTCCATTTTGTAAACTACTTTTTCTACGTTTGAAACCAATATATTATACCCCACATAAGCGATAATCCCTACAATCAAACCGCCTACTGTGGTTACCATGGCTTCGTAAATTCCCCCCGCTAATGATTGTATAACTACTCCTTCGCCAGAATTGGCCATGACAAACAAGGCCTTAATCATTCCAATTACTGTTCCTAAAAAACCTAACATAGGAGCTGCACCAGAAATGGTAGCCAGTAAAGCCAAAGATTTTTCCAATTTATACACTTCCAGTTTGGCTACATTTTCTATCGAAGCGCTGATGTCATCCAGCGGTCGTCCAATGCGTGATACACCTTTTTCTATCATCCGTGAAATGGGTGTTTGGGTAGTTTTACAAAGCGAAATGGCAGCATCTATTTTTCCATTCAAAATAAAATCACGAATGTTGTTCATGAAATTTACATCTTCTTTTCCTGCTTTGCGGATGGTAAAATAACGTTCAATAAAAATGTAAATAGCCAGAATGGACATCAATAATAAGGGAATCATAATCCACCCACCTTTCAAAGCAAGGTCAATTACCTGAATTGATTTTTCGGTAACTTCTTCGGGTTGAGCAGTAGGCTGTATTGAAGCCATTTCATCTGTTCCCATGGTTATTTGCATGAAAAAACTCATAATGCTTGAATTTTTGTTGTTATATTTTTAAATTATTAAACGATTATATCAATTGATTTAGTGCAATTTCAAATCCTGTTTGTGCAATGCGTGTCTTATTTTTATTTCGGGTATAAATTTCGCGTAGAGCAGATTCAATAGTTGCCGAGGTGTCTGAAAAAATATCTTCATCACTCATGCTAATGTTGCTTTGCATCAGGTAAGCAAACACCCGGGCCATTCCACAGTTAGCAATAAAATCCGGTATTAAGGCTATGTGTTCATCCACGTAGGCAGCAATGGGACCAAAGAAAATTTCCGGGTCTGCAAAAGGTACATTTGCCCCACAAGAAACAACTTCCAAACCATTGTGAATAAGTTGTTCTATTTGATGTTTTTGAACTAAACGTGACGCCGCACAAGGTGCAAAAATTTCAGCAGGCACTTTCCAAATTTGCTCATTGATTTCGTCAAACGGAATTAATTTATCAGCTTTTAATGTATTGCCTTTCTTATTTAGATACAAGGTCCTGATTTCATCAAAAGTAAATCCGTCTTGGTCAATTAACCCACCGTTTCGGTCAATAATTCCTACAATTTTTACGCCCTGTTGTGCTAAGTAATACGCTGCAGCAGCCCCCACGTTTCCCCATCCTTGAATAATGGCTCGTTTGCCGTGTATGTCTCCTCCATACAATTTGTAAAAATGATGTACCGCTTCCGAAACGCCATACCCGGTAATAAGGTCAGCCACTACATATTTTCTTAGCGGGTTAGGTGTGTAACGAACATCCTCTACCACTTTGGAAACACCAAAACGAAGCTGACCGATTTTATGAATCTTTTCATTTTCCCGAGCATTGAAGTGACCGTTTACTACACCTTCCTGCGGATGCCACAATCCCAGGTCTTCGGTAATGGGAATTACTTCATGAATTTCATCTACATTTAAATCGCCACCGGTTCCGTAATAGTTTTTTAATAAGGGAAATACGGCTTTGTACCAGCGTTTTAATACTTCATGTTTTCGTGGGTCAGCCGGGTCAAAATTGATCCCTGATTTGGCTCCGCCAATGGGAGGACCTGATACGGTGAATTTTACTTCCATGGTTTTGGCTAACGCCAGCACTTCTTTTTTATCTAAGCCTACCCGCATGCGGGTTCCGCCTCCTGCTGCTCCTCCCCGTAATGAATTGATAACAACCCAGCCCTCGGCTTCCGATTCACTGTCTTTCCATTCAAATACAATTTCAGGTTCTTTGGTTTCGAACTTTTTAAGCAGGTCTACCATAACGCAATTTTATGTCAAAGGTAGAAAGACTGTTGGTGGGATTTTTTTTATTTGAACTGAAGTTATTCAATGAGAAATTAACAAAAAGTGTTTAACCCAAATTATGCAATAGAAAACCGGATATAATGCAAATTCATTTTCATTTCTGTATTAAAGCCGATTATATGAAGTAACCACCTGGGTTCAAACAGCTATTTTACTTCAATTGCATTAAACTGAGTTGAAGACGTTTTTAAATTGGTTTATTTATCTGTGTTCTCTGTGGTGAAAATTTAACCACAAAGAACACAGAGATACACGGAGAACACAAAGAAAATGAAAGTGAAAACACACAGTATTCCTTTGTGTTCTCTGTGGTTATTTATGTAACAGTGGCTACGTAGGATTTTGTTTTTCTGGATGCCTACGGAAATTTTCTAATGCATAATTTGGGTTAAATTACGAATTATCCATTACGAAATTATTACAACTTTAAATCAACTCATCTTCAAATCTGCTCATCTTCAAATCTGCTGCGGATGGTAGTGGAAAGCCCGCAGGGGCGAAACCCACAGGGCACGGGGTAGCGGGGCTGAGGGCACGAAGACACCGCTACCCCGATGCCCTGTGTGGCTGAGCCCCGAGGACTTGCAACGGACAGCCGCTTAAGCAGCCTGATTATTTTAATATGAATGGTATAAAAACAATTTTGGGTTTAAAACGTTACGAATGCTGATAATTCATTACCATCACG
>CALEWF010000211.1 GCA_937925455.1 uncultured Flavobacteriales bacterium
TGATAGTCAGGTCTGATAAGGTTTTCGCTGTCTGTTTATGTTGCTTTTTCTGTGAAGGTTGTGCGTTAGAGGTTTTAAAGAAATTAGAAGGGAAGGATCCCGATATCTATCGGGATAAAAAATAATTTTGTCTGGATAGAAGAGGGTCAGGCTCTTCCCGATTTTTCATCGGGATGTGCCTGACCCTGTGTGTTGGCTTATTCTTTGGTCTTGATACCATTTCTGTTTTTATTCGTCCACCAATAAAGAGGCGGTATAAGCATCGGTGCAAATATCAAAGTGCTTGTGAGTCCGCCAATGATTACGGTTGCCAATGGTCGTTGAACGTCAGAACTGATGCGGTTTTAAAGTCGGATTTTATCGTTTTCGGGAAAAGACATAGCCAATTGAGAACATAACAGACCTGTTGTAAATTTTTATATTATCTGTTTTAGTGTCCTCTAAAGTATAGCTATTGGCATACTGAAATAGGTCTGTAAAGCCGTGTGTATATTTTGCACCAATTAATAAACCAAATGGAAATTGATACTCAATTCCTGCATTGAGGCCAAAATCAAATTTTTGCAGGTACTTTTTTTCGCTTTCGTCATTTCCAGCATCTCCAAAGATGCTTTTGTCTATGTAAAAATTTCCGAGCTCGTCTTTTCTTTGAATAGTTGCTGCTGTCAATGTACTGAGGTAAGGACCCGCGTAGATTTGTAAGCCTTTAAAATCAAACGTTGGGCTTACAGGGTATAAGTCAAGGTAGTATGTTTTCATCTTAGATGAGTAGCTGCCGTTAAAGCTGTCGCTTATTATTACACCTGCACCACGCTGATTGAAAATCAATTCGTGCTTGAGCCAAAAATAATTGTTCACTTGGGTATTTACAACAATACCTGCGTGAAAGCCCGAAAGCCAATCTGTTTTATTATCTGCAAAAATATAGTCTATTTCACTTCCAAATAAAGTGCCGTTGGTATAGCCTGCTTTGAAACCAAAAGTTACTTTACCTTTTTTAAACAGCTCTTTACTGAAATTTGAAGTTGTGTCTGTGGCGTTATTATTTTGAGCCGACACAGGAAAGCTAAGTAGCATTATTAAAACTGAGTTCATTATTATTTTCATTTTTTTATTTTTTATTTCTCAAAAGTCAATATCCCAAATACCTGCTGAACGTTCCAACTCCACCAACGCTGCTGCATAGTTGTAAAGGGTTTGATAATAGGATTGTTGTACTTCATTGTAGGTTCGTTGAGCATTTAACACTTCCAATAGAGATGTTTCTCCTCTCTGGTAACTGTATATTTTACCATCCAAGACTGCTTTCGCTTCGGTTAATAAGCCGTTATTAAATTGTTGCACTTGCTTTTGCTGCGCCAAATAGTTGAAATAGGCTTGTGTAACTTCATTTTGAATTTGAAGCTCTATCTGTTGGTATATTGTTTCCGCTTGTAAGGTGTTGTAATAGGCCGCTTTCAATTCTCCTGGGCGGTTGTTTGAAAATTTTAAAGGGATGGTTATTCCTGCATTTAAAGTTGTAAATGAAGGAGTGGGTGCTATTACATTTCTGACATAAGAGGCATAACCAACTCCCGTTGTTAATCCCAAATCTATCACCCGATTGGCTTGTGCAAGTTTAAGGAGGTTTTGAGACAAATTTTTATTTTGTGATGCTGCCAATAAATCAGCACGGTTGTTTTGGGCGGATATGATTAATGTTGGTAAATCAAAATTACGGTCGAAGCGATTAAAATCTCCATTAGGTACAAATAAAATGTCTGAATTCTTTTCACCCAAAATCAAGGATAAGTTAGCTAATGCTATTTTCCATTCTGCTTCCGCCTGATAAACCTCATTCAGCATGGTGGTTGCTTCCAGTTTGCTCTGGCGGGCATCTAATTGTGTGATGGAACCTAATTTAAAACGAATACTATCCGACTTCGCCAGTTGGTTCATGGTTTGGTAAGAATTTACTTGCACATCTAAAATCAATCTGTTTTGCAGAGCTGCCAAAAAACTTAATGTAGCATCTGCTCGTAAATTTCTGAAGTAATCCTGTAAGAGATATTTCGTCAACTCATTTTCACTTTTAGCTAAATCTATTCTTGCCCTGCGCTTACCGCCCAATTCCAATGTCCAGCTGAGTTCTGAACCAAACCCATATCCCATATTCATTCTGCGTTGCCCATTGTCAAACCAACTTATATTTAGTTCAGGGTCTGGAAAAATACCGGCACTTATAATATTGGCTTCTGTAATATTCAAACTGAATTTTTCAGCAGCATAGCCTAAGTTGTTTTTCCCCACTAACTCCATATAAGTTGCATAATTGATAGGGTGCTTGTTAAATAGTGTGTCGGCTTGTGCAAAACACTTTTGAGTAGACAAAAAGTTGCTGTGAATAAGCACCATCATTACCCAAATTGTATATCTTTTATATCTCATTGTGATTAATTTTGAAAATGATTACTTTTTTACTCTTGTGCAGTCTCGACTGCTTTATTTCCCCATTTGCGTTCTATCATATAGTATAGAGCGGGCAGAGCGTATAAAGTAATTGCCGTGGAAAATAACAGACCATAAACAATTACCGTAGCTAATGGTCTTTGTACATCACTTCCTATGCCTGTAGCTAATGATGCGGGGAGCAGACCAAGAACAGCTACGGTTGCTGTCATCAACACAGGACGAAAACGGTCTTTTGCACCTTGAATGACGGCCTGTAATAATTCCATTCCTTCCTTTCGCAAATTATTGATGTAAGAAATCATAATTACCCCGTTTTGAATAGCTACACCAAACAAGGCTATAAACCCAACGGCAGACGACACATTCAACGACATACCACGAACATTGAGTGCCAACATCCCACCAAATAGGGCTAAAGGAACAATACTCATTAGTAAGCCTGCCTGACGAAATGAACCAAATGCACCATATAGCAAAATGAACATAATTGCCAATGCTAAGGGAACAATAACAGCAAGTCGGCTGTATGCCCTAGCTTGATTTTCAAACTGACCGCCCCATTTGATATGAAATAGCTCGTGATCATAGTTGACCTTTTCTTCAATTTTGTTTTGTGCTTCTTTCAGTAAGGAGTTTAGGTCTCTGTTTCTGATATTTAATTTTACGGTCAAATGCCTTTTATTCATTTCTCGGGTAATGGTACTTTCACCAGTACTCAATTTTACATCTGCCACTTGCGACAAAGGGATTTTTGCACCAGTGCCGGATGTTAGCATCAGGTTGGCAATTTTATCGGGAGTGTTTCTGCTTTCTTCGTTGTAGCGACAAATAATGTCATACACTTTATTACCAATAAATATTTGTGAAATAGCTTTCCCTCCAATAGCAACTTCAATGAGTTCTGCTACATCAGAAACATTTAAACCATATTGCGCTATTTTATCCCGGTCTGCGTGAATTTGAAGTTGGGGCAAAGGTGGTTCTTGGTCTATGGCTAAATCTACTGCACCTGGGACGGTTTTTAGGGTTTTCATTACATCTTCTGCAATTCTTCTGGTTTCTTTAAAATCATCACCATATACTTTTACGACCAATTCGCTGTGTGCACCTGAAATT
>CALEWF010000212.1 GCA_937925455.1 uncultured Flavobacteriales bacterium
CGCTACCCCGATGCAATGTGTGGCTGAGCCCCGAGGACTTGTAACGAACAGCCGCTTGAAGCAGCCTGTTATTTAACCTAATGACATTTTTTTATTTTTAAATTTTGATAGTAAGAAATGCTAACAAAATCTTAATCGGAGCATGCCACTTGCCATCAATTTTGTGATTAGTTTTTTTTATTCTAATAAATTAATACGGAATTAAAGCATGAGTAACTTGTGGCTAAATGAAACCATTCTTGGATTGTTATTTTTTAGTAATTAGAATGACATTCCCTCTGCTTGATAAAACGTGCTGTAAAAAATACACTCCTGCATTATCAATAGTAATTTGAATGGTTTGATTTGCTTTTAGAAAGTATGAATGAATTAATGCACCATGTGAATTAAACAAATGATATGTACCATCCCAGGGTACGCTCACAGAAAGTACTCCATTTGAAGGATTGGGATAATAAATAATTTCATCCGATATATTTTTAATGGGTAGTTGGTTTAATACATCCGGTAGCCAATAATTATCAAGCTGTGCTACAAATAAATCATAACTATAATAATTAGGAGCCATGATCATGGTATCACCTACAATTATTGATTCGCCAAACATTCCCATAACCAAGATTTTTCCTTGTGGGGTTAAATCTATTCCATAACAAGCCCCATCTAAAATATTTTTCGCTTCATTCACCCACAAAAAATATCCATTGGCATCGTATTTGGCTAGATACATATCATTGTATCCCATGCTGAATAAAGTAACAGAATTGGCAAACGTAGCAGAGCCGTTATAGCTTCCCCATACATAAACTGAGCCTTGATGATCTAAACATATTTGGTTACCGGAATCCCAGTCAGTACCACCAGCACTATGACCCCATAAAATCAAGCCATCGGGATTATATTTTGCAATGAACATATCCCCGGCACCGGCACTGTATAATGAAAAAGCAACAAAATTTAAGGTAGCTCTGAAAGTGCCTGATACATAAATTGAATTGTCCGAAGCTATTTGTACATCTAATATTTCATCATCAAAGCTACTCCAGGCTCTTTTTGTCCATACAACATCACCTTGTGAATTAAATTTAGTTAGATACGGATCGGTATATTCAGCACTGCCATTTACCATGATTTCTCCGTCCCAATCTACAGTACCAGTAAAACTGCCACCTATCACCACATTACCGTTATGATCAGCAGCAATTGCATTAACATAGAACTTTTCGGTAGCATAATATGATTTTAAAAATTGAATTTGCCCGGAAGTATCAAGCTTAGAAATGAAGATATTATAGTAAGAAATGGGATTATACAATGTATCGTTTTCTAGTTCTAATACATTGCGATAATATCCGGTAATCCAAAGATGTTGATTGACATCCAATGCGATATCCTGGATAGAGTTTTCTCCAAGTCCTCCCATTTTTTTAATCCAAATCAATGAGCCGTTGCTTGAAAATTTTGCAACGAATGCATCTAAATAATCGCTAGATTTTAAAAAACCCTGAGGAAGAAACAATGTGTCTGTAAACCATCCGCTCACATAGATATTTCCATCATTATCAACAGCAATGTCTTTGAAATTATTGATAGTAGAATTTGTACTGACAGTAAAATATATAGACCAAAGATAGTTTCCTAAGGAATCTAATTTAAGCAGCAGCGGAAAGTTTTCTCCATTGGTATTAATTATCTCCGAACCTAATGTAAAATTACCTTTGGCAGATCCGGCAATCAGAATATCGTTGGATGGTAAAACTTTCATAGAAAAACCAGAGATATAGGGATAATTTTTTGCCCAGAGCCAGTCAGGGGTTTGCGTATATCCCCATCTAGTAAATAAAATAACATACAAAAAAATTGAATTACGGAATTTCATGTCAGCTAATAATACTTTCAATTTTATATTTTAATTAATTTTTATTTAGTAATTTAAAAAAATCATTTTAATTTTTCATTAGACTGGTGTCGCTCTTTATCTCGATTGGTTTTCTTTTCCATTGTTTTTTTAAACTCCGTAGTAAGATCTACTCCGGTTTGATTGGCAAGACAGATTAACACCCAAAGCACGTCGGCCATTTCTTCACCCAAATTATTTTTATCATCAGATTTGAATGATTGCTCGCCGTATGTTCTTGCCATAATGCGTGCCAACTCTCCTACTTCTTCGGTTAGAATAGCCATATTGGTAAGTTCAGAAAAATATCGCACGCCAATGGTTTTTATCCATTCATCTACCATTTGCTGAGCTTGAGCCAGGGTGATTGCGTCCATGTTATTCAATAAGTCCAAATTGTTTTAAATGATGACGGGCATGTTTGTAAAGCAAATGAACCCATTCTTTATAATTCATATCGCCAAAAAAAGGATTTGTAACCATGGCCTGCGGTTGATGTTGGTAGAATGAAAAAAAGGCAGAAACTTCCTCATGCAATTCCTGAATGGCATCCTTAATGTGATTATGCTTTAAAGGTTCCGGTTCTTCACTCATTAAAGAATTTTTAGTGTTGGGCTTAAATTCTTTATCGCTCATAGCAAATGCCTTGGCTTTTTCCAAGAATTCTACGGGAGTTTGCAACTGCAGATTCTGCTTGCCATAAGCCATGGCAACAGAATCTGCCATGTGTTCAATCATGCCTTGAGCACTTAACTTACCCCATAACGGCTTTTCTTTTCCGGTTAAGGTATTTAAGTATTCAAACCAAGTTTCGCTTAAGAATTTTTCTTTTACATCCATGGTGTTTATTTAAACATTAAATCGAAAATGCATGATATCTCCATCCTGTACCACATATTCTTTACCTTCCACTCGCATTTTTCCGGCTTCTTTTACGGCAGCTTCTGAGCCGTATTTAATAAAATCATCATACGCTATAACTTCGGCCCGAATAAATCCTTTTTCAAAATCAGAATGGATAACCCCGGCAGCTTGTGGGGCAGTCATCCCCTTTTCAATGGTCCATGCACGTACTTCTTTTACTCCTGCTGTAAAATACGTTTGTAAGTTTAATATACTATATGCGGCCTTAATTAATTTATTTACACCAGCTTCTTCTAACCCTAAATCTTCTAAAAATAATTTGCGTTCATCATAATTTTCCAATTGAGCAATTTCAGCTTCGATAGCTACAGCAATGGTAAGTATTTGGGCATTTTCAGTGGCAACAGCTTGTTTTACTTGTTCTACAAATGCGTTACCGGATTTTGCACTTTTTTCATCCACATTACAAAGATAAATGACTGGCTTTGCCGTAAGCAAATACAAGTCTTTTACTAATTCCCATTCTTCTGTTGAAAAAGGTGCTGAACGAGCTGATTTTCCTTGTTCTAGAAGGCTCTTTAACGTGAGGTATGATTCATATTTTTTCTTGGCCTCTTTATCACCAGATACTTTGGCTTGTTTTTCTACTTTTCCAATAGCTTTTTCTATTGTTTCTAAATCTTTTAACTGTAGCTCTGTATCAATAACTTCTTTATCACGTACCGGATTTACACTTCCATCTACATGTACAATATTGTCATCTTCAAAACAACGTAGTACATGTATAATGGCATGGCATTCACGAATATTTGCAAGAAATTGATTTCCCAGTCCCTCTCCTTTGCTTGCACCTTTTACCAATCCGGCTATATCTACAATCTCAACCGTGGTAGGAACGATATTTTGAGGTTTTACTAATTCTGATAATTTATTCAATCGTTCGTCTGGCACGACAATCGTACCCAAATTAGGTTCAATAGTACAAAAAGGAAAGTTTGCAGCTTGTGCTTTGGCATTTGATAAACAATTAAATAAAGTGGATTTACCCACGTTGGGTAACCCTACAATTCCGCATTTTAATCCCATATTTTAGAATAAATAAAGCTGCACAAACATACGGATAATCAGGGTGAGAAACAGAGAATAATGGAATGATTTTTTAAATTGTTGCAGGTTATTTAAAGAAAATATTATCCCTAAATTGTTATTTGAATTTTAAAATAATGATGGGGGCGGCCGTGTGTTTTTCCGCCTCGAAGGGGCTGATTTATCCGCTGCCCCTTCTGCTGCGGATGGAAGTGAAAAGCCCGCAGGGGCGAAGCCCACAGGGCACGGGGTAGCGGGGCTGAGGGCACGAAGACACCGCTACCCCGATGCTATGTGTGGCTAAGCCCCGAGGACTTGTAACGAACAGCCGCTTGAAGCAGCCTGATAAAACTTGAATAACAATTTTGGGATTATTTAGAAGAGGATTTATTCAACCGGTTCTCCAATCAAATCATATTCTCTGGCTTCGATAATCTTAACATTCACAAAATCGCCAATACGAACATAATGTTGTTTTGAAATCCACACTTCATTGTCCACTTCGGGCGAATCAAATTCTGTACGACCTATAAAATATTCTCCTTCGGTTTTATCAATTAACACCCGGAAAACTTTACCCACCTTTTGATGATTTAACTCAGCCGAAATTTCCTGCTGAATTTGCATAATTTGATTAGCCCGTTGCTGCTTTACTTCCTGAGGCACATCATCATTCAGTGTGTATGCATGAGTATTTTCTTCGTGCGAATAAGTAAATACCCCTAATCGGTCGAATTTAACGTCTCTAACAAACTGGCAAAGCTGTTCGAAATCTTCTTCTGTTTCGCCGGGGTAACCACAAATCAGGGTTGTTCGCAATGCTATACCGGGTACTTTTTCTCGAAACATACGTATTAACTCGTATGTTTTTTCACGGGTTGTACCTCGACGCATAGATTTCAGGATGGCGTCTGATACATGTTGTAATGGAATATCAATATACTTACAAATCTTAGGATTATCTCTCATTACATCCAATACATCGAATGGGAAACCGCTGGGAAAAGCATAATGTAAACGAATCCATTCAATACCATCTATCTCACTTAGTTGTTGAAGTAATGCTGCTAATTTTCGCTCTTTGTATATATCCAGTCCGTAGTAAGTTGAGTCCTGTGCGATGATGAGTAATTCTTTGGTACCTTGGGCGGATAGTTTTTTAGCTTGATCTACAAGCTGTTCTATCGGCGTAGAAACATGCTTACCCCGCATTAAAGGAATAGCACAAAAAGAGCAAGGTCTATCACAACCTTCAGATATTTTGAAATACGCATAATGAGAAGGGGTGGTTAATAACCGCTCACCCACCAATTCATGTTTGTAATCAGCTTTCAGTGTTTTCAGTAAGCGGGGCAAATCGCGTGTTCCAAAAAATGCATCTACTTCTGGAATCTCTTTTTCCAGTTCGGGTTTATACCGTTCACTCAAACATCCTGTTACATATAACTTGTCAATTTTTCCGGCTTCTTTGGCCTGGGCATATAGCAAGATTGTATCAATGCTTTGTTGTTTAGCATTATCAATAAACCCACAGGTGTTAATGATGATAATGTTTGCATCATCAGTTTCTGATTCGTGAACAGCATCAATGTTATTAGCCTTGAGTTGACCTAAAAGAAGTTCAGAATCATAAAGATTTTTAGAGCAACCCAAGGTAATAACATTCACTTTATTTTTTTTCAGTGTACGAGTTTTCACCGGAAGAAATTATACATGGTTTCGAATTAATCGCGAAACAAGGATTCAACAAATTCTTTTTTATCAAACAATTGCAGGTCTTCCATTTTCTCGCCTACACCAATATATTTTACAGGTATTTTAAATTGGTCAGAAATTCCAATTACAACCCCCCCTTTCGCCGTACCATCCAGTTTGGTTATAGCCAGTGCAGTTACATCGGTAGCAGCAGTAAATTGTTTTGCCTGTTCAAATGCATTTTGACCAGTAGAACCGTCTAATACAAGCAAAACCTCATGTGGGGCATCCGGTATCACCTTTTTCATTACCTGACGAATTTTGGTCAACTCGTTCATCAAGTTTATTTTATTATGCAAACGACCTGCTGTATCAATAATTACCACATCGCTACCACGTGCTAAGGCTGAATTTAACGTGTCAAATGCAACAGAACCCGGATCAGCTCCCATTCCTTTTTCTACAATAGGAACATTTACACGTTCAGACCAGATTTTCAATTGATCAACGGCTGCGGCTCGAAAAGTATCAGCGGCTCCCAACAACACTTCTTTGCCTCCTTTTTTAAACTGGTATGCCAACTTGCCAATGGTAGTAGTTTTCCCAACACCATTCACTCCTACTACCATAATTACATAGGGTTTAGTTGAAGGCAAAGCATTCAAATTCACCACATCGCCAGATTTGTTCTCTTCAAGCAATTGGGTGATTTCTTCCTTTAAAATTTTATTTAATTCATCTGTGTTAACGTACTTATCTTGGGATACGCGTTTTTCTATTCGTTCTATAATTTTCAGGGTAGTATCTACACCAACATCACTGGTAATTAAAATTTCTTCCAGTTGATCCAATACCTCATCATCTACCTTCGATTTACCAACTACAGCACGTTTTAGCTTGCCGAAGAAGGACTCCCGGGTTTTAGAAAGCCCTTGATCTAAGGCTTCTTTTTTTTCTTTGTTAAATAATCCAAAAAATGCCATAATTCTAAAAACAAAAAAGCCTCTTTATTCAAAGAAGCTTTTGTACATATTTTAATACATGAAAATTACTTTGAAGCAAAGAAATCTTTCACATTGTCTTTGTGAACCATTTCTTCTTTAAATTGATATGCTCCGGTTTTTTCAGAACGCACCAACTTAATTACCTTGGTAAAATCTTTACCAGCTCCTTTTTGCAATGTAGCTACTACCTTCTTTGCCATGGTTTATATTATTTAATTTCTTTATGTACAGTTACTCTTTTAAGAATTGGATTGTATTTTTTTAACTCCAAACGCTCTGTAGTATTTTTCTTGTTTTTGGTGGTAATATAACGGGAAGTGCCTGGCATACCACTATTTTTATGCTCTGTACATTCCAAAATTACCTGAACCCGGTTACCTTTTTTTGCCATTTTAGTTAAATTTTAAACAGGACTGCAAATTTAAAACATTTATTTTAGTTTCCAACCCTATCTTAAAAATTTAGATAAGGTTGGATAGGTGCCCGGAACAGGAGTCGAACCTGCACAGCTTACGCTACACGCCCCTGAAACGTGCGTGTCTACCAATTCCACCATCCGGGCAAAAGAGGCTCAAAAATAATATTTTTTTCCATATCTTAAATTTATACCTTTATTCCCCGAAGCATTTTGTTCCAATACAAATAGGGCAAAATGTATTTTTTCAAAATCCATAACCTCCAATGAGGTTTGGCAGAGTTGAATACCAGCATTTGTTTTAGTTTAGGGTCAGGGGTAAATTCATTTTTGTAATTAAATTCTGCCAATACCATTTCATTGTATCCGGTAACTAATGGGCAAGACGAATATCCCTGATAAGAATAATTGTTCGCCTTGT
>CALEWF010000213.1 GCA_937925455.1 uncultured Flavobacteriales bacterium
ATGCTGTTACTAATTTATGCTTTAATGCATCTTCTGCTAAGCTAATCATATAATTAGCTGTTAATGCATTGAGCGAATCGCGGGTAATTTTAGTGGTGTTATGAATATCGTTCAAGATTTTTTGCCAAAGAGAATTTAATATCACCGATAATTGCAAGCGGTTTGCTTCGCTGGCTTTTTCATTGATAAAAGGCTCTACCGCACTTTTAAATTTATTTCCGGAAGGACGTATAACCTCAGGTTCTAATCCAAGTTTTTCTAAGGTTTTCTTAAAGAAAATAAGTTCAGAAGCTAATCCTTTCAATTCCATAAACCCTGCCGGGTGAAGGTAAATTTGGTCAGCTACCGAAGCTAAGTAATAAGCTTTTTGGGTAAGGAAATCGCTGTAACATACTACAAATTTTCCGGATGATTTAAAATCAATCAATGCATTCCGAATTTCTTCCAACGTGGCCATTCCTGAAGGCAACGTGGTAAGGCGTAGATAAATTCCACGGATATGTTTGTCTTCACGGGCATATTTAATACTCGTAATCAATTCATCCAATCCCAGCGTGCGCTTGGGAGTCATGCTTGAGAAATCTAAGCTGGAAAAAGGATTATTATCGGCACGGTCATTTACCGGATAATCCAATGTTAGTTTTAAAACGGTTTTGTCTTTAAGCTCTATGTCTTTGGGTGTTTTTGTTGATGATATAGCACTACCAATAATAAATGCAATTCCGATAATGATGATGATGGAAGAGATTATTCCAGCTACTATGGTACCGGTTAATGCTCCTAAAAATGAACCCCAGAAATTATTTTTCATAGTTTAATTTTTAAAAAATCACTCAAAGGTAGCGAATATGATTTCGGGATTAAATAGTTTGTGCCGAAATGGTTTGAAAAAAATAGTTAAACGGCTATAGGTATTTATAATTTTAAAAACAGAGGCTGCTTAGTGCGGCTATCCGTTACAAGTCCTCGTGGGTAAGCCACACATAGCATAGGCGTAGCGGTGTCTTTGTGCCCGCAGCCCCGCTTCGCCTTGCTCTGTGGGCTTACCCACTGTGGGCTTTCCACTTCTATCCGCAGCAGATGGGGCAGCGGGTGAAGCGGTATGCAGCGCCGGGTGCAGGTTAGCAGCACTAAGGCGAGGAGGCGAGGGGCACTAAGCCCCCGCAGCCGTAGTGCTGCTTGCCTGCACCCCAGCTGCATAAGAGAGGAACACGCGGCCGCCCCCCTGAAAAAATGTATGACTAATAATTCTAATGACAATTTTGGGATAATGACTAATGCAGATTTAAAAATATTTAAAAATCTAAACGCTATTTGTGAATTAAACAGCGTTAATAAGCTCCTTGACGTTTACGAATAAACCATTCTAACGTAAGCAGGGCTAGAAGCAGGAAGAAAATCCAGCGAAAATGAATTAAATCTCGAAGTTGCTTTTGAGAATACGAACGGCTGGTAATAGTTTCAGATGCTTCAATGCGTTTTTGTAATTCATCCAATTGATTGGGCAAAAACATGGCAGCACCGGTACTTTCGGCCACAGAACGCAGCAGTTCGAAATTTGCAAGGGTATTCACTGCTTCAATCTGAATGGGTTTTACTACAATGGTACCTTGTTTTTTGTAGGTTTTACCTCCCATCATGGTGCTTGCGGAATATTTATATTCTCCCACAGGAATTCTACCGGCATCCAAGCGATACATGTTTGCATACCGGGAAAAAACAAAGGAATACGTGGTATTATTTTCGCCGGTAACATCGAGTTTTACTTCCGGTTCGTTTATTAGTTCATAACTTTCATTGTATAATTCTGCATCAATTATTACCGGCTCATTTTCCCAATATTGGTTTTTTACCTGTATTCTGAAAAAACTTTTGTCTTCTTTTACGGCGAGATATTGAATGGTTTTAGTAATCAATTCATCAAATACTTGATGATTGCCTTGTTGTTGAAAATTATGCAATCGCCACCTCCAAATGCCTTCGCCTGCAATTATTCCTGTTTTTTGGCCATGGATGTTAGAAAATCCCATCAAGGGCTGCTCGGTGGTAGTTGAACCGATTTTGCGGTAAAATACTGGGGTAAACGCAGCGGATGTTTCGTAACTACTTCCAAATGGACTTATTAACGGGGGTAATTTTGGGAATAAGCGCTTGGCTTGGTCAGAAAGTGTAAATAAGGAAAAGCTACTGTTGAAGGCAGCCAACACTTCATCCATATTGCCGCGGTTTCCATTAATTCGCAATCCTACGGATAGCTGATTAAATGATGGTATTTGCGTAGCAGAAGATAGTATAAACAATAATGGCACTCCGGCTGTTCGGGCAGAAGCAATGATTTGTGCTCCTCCATTAGAAGCCGTGGGAATTTGATGTAAAATTATCAAGCTGTATGGATTGACCGGCTTATTGAATTGAGGTAAAAAGCCTATTTCCCCCTGATAATTTTTATTGGTTGCAATAGTTTGCATAATTGCCCCTAAATCGGGATGTGGGGCTTCGGCCAATAAAAGAATTTTTTGTCGGGAATCAATTACTTCTACAAATATATCTCGGTAATTATTTACACGGGTTACTTCTCCTTCGAGGGGGCGAAGGGAAATAGAAAGTTTCATGGTACCCGGTTTATCGGCAGATATAGCAGGAATCATTACCTGAAAGGAGTAAGCATCGTTGGGGATTTGAATTTTTTTGGTGTACACCGGTTGCCCATTTTTAATCACAGATAATTCCGTTTCTTTTCCCTTGTATCGAGATGCTTCTATTTGAACTTCAATAGGAAAATCATTTCCTAAATAAACTACCTGGTTATACATCACATCTTTTACCAGTAAATCTTTTGGACGTGAAGAATCTCCCAGGGCTACAACATACACCGGTGCCTGAAGTTCACCAGCACGATAATACGGATTGATACCTTTGTTATACAATCCATCACTCATAAGAATGACAGCCCCTAAATTTCGATTTGCATATCGAACGGTGATATCTTCCAATGCTTGGGATATGTCGGTTTGCTGGCCTGAAAAATCCCAATGGTTGTTTTCTTTTAATTCTTCATCGAATAAATAAGAGGTAACTTCATAATTGTTTTTTAAATTATCTAAGAATTGTTGTACTTGTGCCGGGAAAACAGTTCGATAAAATAAGGAATCTTTATTGAGTGGAATGGATGAAGAATTATCCAACAATACAATAATAGCCGGTTTTTCTACCTGACGGAAAAAACGGCGTATCATGGGTGAAAGTAAAAAAAATAAAAGGATGGATACTACTAAAAACCGAGCTGTGGCAAGCACCCATTGAATACGTTGAGGAAAAACCGATGTTTTTTTATTACGGTAATATAAAACTACAGCATATAGTAAGCCGCCTGCTATACAAAACAGCAGGAACCAAACCGGATATGAAAGTACAATACTCAATGCCTCTAACTTCTCTCCAATAATTTTCTTTACTAAGCTCTACTTTTACTTTCTACTGTATTACATTTGCATTCCTCCACACACATTGATTACTTGGCCGGTAATGTAAGCCGACATATCAGAAGCCAAAAACACCACAAGGTTGGCCACATCTTCCGGGGTGCCACCGCGTTTTAGCGGGATGTTTTCCAACCATAGTTTTTTTTGTTCTTCGTTGAGCCCATGGGTCATCTCTGTTTCAATAAAGCCGGGAGCAATGGAATTACAGCGAATGCCTCTGGACCCTAATTCTTTGGCAATGGATTTAGTAAATCCATTCATTCCGGCTTTCGAAGCTGCATAGTTAGCTTGTCCGGCATTACCGCTATTACCTACTACTGAACTGATATTAATGATTGAACCGGAACGTTGTTTTAATAATTGACGTTGTGCCGCTTTTACAACATTAAATACTGATTTTAGGTTGGTATTTATCACCTCATCCCAGGCCTCTTCTGTCATCCGCATAAGTAAGTTGTCTTTAGTAATACCTGCATTATTCACGATGATATCTAGCGAACCAAACTCAGTAATCACAGCATTTACAATGGCTTCTGTTTGTGCATAATCAGCCGCATTGCTTTGGTATGCTTTGGCTTTAATTCCTAAAGACAGCAATTCCTTTTCAATGGCTTCCGCTTCGGCTTGGGATGAGCGGTAAGTAAAAGCTACGTGGGCACCGTGCTCAGCCAGTTTTTTTACAATTCCTTTACCAATGCCACGGGAAGCTCCGGTTACAAAGGCTACTTTATTTTCCAGTAATTTCATAACGTTAATTTATGCTCCAAACTTAAACAATTCAGCCGATTTTTTTATTACCTGCAAGTATGTACATTTTTTCCATCTTTGTAATCATTCGCTGGCATGTATTCTCGTAAAACGGCAGTAGTCATCATATTATCTGTTTTTGCAGTTACGGTATTTCTTGCATACCGGGCTTCTTTGTCGAAATTTGATTATGATTTTGAAAAATTTTTTCCCCGAAATGATACTGAAACACAAACCTTTGAAACATTTCGAAATGTTTTTGAAAATGATTATGACTTTTTGCTAATTGCTTTAGAAAATCATAAAGGAATTTTTGAGCCAGACTTTTTACATAAGGTTGAAATATTTACTGATGAACTTAAGGAATTGCCTTACGTTACACGCGTTATTTCTCCCACAGAAATAAAGATACCAATTGTAAGCGGAGCAGGCATCTCGTATCGAAAAATCCTTCATCCCAATAACAAGGAGTTATTGCAAAAAGATAAAGTACGTATTTATGAAACCGGCGAATTTACTGGAAGTTTTTTTAGCAAAGACACCACGGCTCTGTGTTTAATCGTGCTAAATCAGGAACGACTCAGTAAGAAAAAATCGGATGTATTGCTGAATGAAATAGAAATTCTCTTGCAATCATTTGGTTTCGATAAGGCGCATTTAGCGGGAAAAATCAAAGCCCAGCAGGTGTATTTGCAACGCATGCAGCAAGAAATTCTGTTATTTTTATCATTGGCTATTATTTTGGTAATTTTCTTGCTTGCCGTCACTTTTCAATCATTGTGGTCAGTTATTTTTCCAATACTCATTGTACTTTTCTCCATCATTTGGCAATTGGGAATTATGCAATTGTTGGGAAAAAAAATAGATATACTTCAGGTGTTGGTGCCTACTATATTGTTTGTAGTAGGGATGAGTGATGTAATACACATTCTCAGTAAATATTTAGAAGAATTGCGCATTGGAAGAACCAAGCAGGAAGCCATAAAAAAATCGGTAAAAGAAGTGGGATTAGCTACGTTTCTTACCTCTTTTACTACAGCTGTTGGTTTTGCTACCCTTGTAACATCTAGTATTACTCCTGTACAAGATTTTGGATTATACACTTCCATTGGTGTCATGGTGGCTTTTTTTCTCACCATTGTTTTAATGCCGGCAGTAATGGTGTTAGCACCAAGACTTCGTATTATCAGTAATCAAAAAAGCACTCATCATTGGAATATTTTGTTACACAGGCTTTTTTTATTTTCTATCAAATATCGTTGGCAGATAGCTGTAAGTTCTTTAATAATAGCCGGTATCTCAACGATTGGGATGCAAAAATTAAAAGTGAATAATTTGTTATTAGAAGACTTGCATCCACGGGAACCCTTGAAGCAGGAATTTGCCTATTTCGAACAGGCTTTTTCAGGCGGAAGACCTTTTGAAATGCAAGTAAAGTTGAAAGATACTACAGAAAATCTTTGGCAGGCAAAACATATTCGTTATTTAGAAAAATTAGAAAAAGCGGCATCGCACCATTTTGAATTAGGGTTTGTTCAATCGCCGCTTACTTTCATTCGTTTTTTTCATCGGGCAGTGAATAGTGGCCTTAATGCATATTATCGTATTCCGGACGAAGATGAAAAATTAGACAGTTTGTTACATGATATGCGGACGCTAGGTTTTCTTCCATCCGAAGAGAGTAAACGGTTCTTGTCTGAAAATTTTTCCATTGCACGAATTAGTGGTAAAATGCATGATGTAGGTAGTTATCGCGCCAATCGCATGGAAAAATCATTCATGAATGAAATAAACCAATGGTCAGAAACAAAAAAATATCTGGTGGAAATAACCGGTAGTGCACGGCTTATTGATTTGAATATTTCGCATTTATCCATCAATTTGATAAAAGGTTTAAGCTTGGCATTTGTCATTGTTTCAGTATTGTTTGGTTTATTATTTCGTTCCTGGCAGATGATTTTGATTGCATTGATTCCAAATATCTTTCCATTGTTGATAATTGCCGGGTGGATGGGTTTTACAGGTATTGACCTGAAAGTATCAAGCTCCATCATTTTTACAATCGCCTTTGGTATCGCAGTGGATGATACCATTCATTTTTTAAGCCGTTTCCGCATCGAATTAGACCAAAGAAAAAGTAAACTCTATGCATTAAAACGAAGTTATCTCAGTACCGGAAAAGCGATATTTCTGACCACTCTGGTGCTTTGCATGGGTTTTGCCGGAATGATTAGCTCTTCGTTTCAAAGTGTATATGTGATCGGATTGCTTACTACGCTAACTTTATTTACTGCCTTGGTATTTGATTTATTTCTCCTCCCTTTTTTAATTATTGTGTTCTATAACCCAACTTCCAAAAATCAATGATTGGGTTGTATATTGATTAAATTTAATTCCGAAATTTTAAGTAGAATATTGATATTATTTATAGGCTTCTTCAAGCGGCTGTCCGTTACAAGTCCTCGTGTCTCAGCCACACAGGGCATCGGGATAGCGGGGTCTTCGTGCCCTCAGCCCCGCTACCCCGTGCCCTGTGGGCTTCGTCCCTCCGGGCTTTTCACTTCCATCCCCGGCAGTACGCCCTTTGGGGCGGATAATTTGAAGATGATTTAATTTGAAGATGGAATTGATTTGAAGATGATACGGTTTTAGCGTCATTGCGACCCGCCTTTGGCGGGAAAGCAATCTGTATGATACGGAGGAGGAAAAACCATACAGGTTTCTAAAAACCTCTATGGTTTAGCATCGTAGCATTGAGGCTGTCGCCCTCGCAA
>CALEWF010000214.1 GCA_937925455.1 uncultured Flavobacteriales bacterium
GTAAATCCATAACAACTAATTTTTTGTATAGGAAAAAAAATAAAAAAGGAGTTAAAGAACGGTTTTTGAAAAGAAATTTGAAGCAAAAAAATAATCCAAATTATGCAATAGAAAACCGATTATAATGCAAATTCATTTTGATTTCTGTATTAAAGCCGATTATATGAAGTAACCACCTGGGTTCAACCAGTTATTTTACTTCAATTGCATTAAACTGGGTTGAAGACGTTTTTTAATTGGTTTATTTATCTGTGTTCTCTGTGGTGAAAAATTTTACCACAAAGAACACAGAGATACACGGAGAACACAAAGAAAATGAGAGTAAAACATACGGGATTGCTCTGTGCTATCTGTGGTTATTTATGTAACAGTGGCTACGTAGGTTTTTGTTTTTTTAGATGCCTTTGGAAAATTTCTAATGCATAATTTGGGTTAAATAAAAAAAGCCGGATAAACCGGCTTTTTTGAATGTGAATGACAAAAAAGATTACATAGCAACTCCGCCGGTTTCCTTTTTAGGCTTTTGAATAAAACTGGCCTTGAGGAAATCACGATTCATTCGGGCGATATTTTTTAATGAAATACCTTTGGGACATTCTACTTCACAGGCACCGGTATTGCTACAATTTCCAAATCCTTCCTTATCCATTTGTTCTACCATATTTAGTACCCGCTCATAACGTTCAGGCTGTCCTTGAGGTAACAAAGCTAACTGTGAAATCTTAGCCGATACAAAGAGCATGGCTGAACTGTTTTTACAGGTTGCTACGCAAGCACCGCAACCAATACAGGCTGCTGCTTCAAAGGCTTCATCCGCATTCTGTTTTGGAATAGGAATATTATTAGCATCCTGTGCACTACCCGTATTTACAGAAATAAAACCTCCTTTAGCGATAATCCGGTCAAAAGCTGAACGATCTACCACTAAATCTTTAATCACGGGAAATGCTTTGGCTCTCCATGGCTCAACTACAATCGTATCGCCATCTTTAAATGAACGCATGTGCAATTGGCAAGTAGTAACGCCCGTTAGCGGCCCGTGGGCCCGACCGTTGATGAACATGCTGCACATTCCGCAAATTCCTTCGCGGCAATCATGATCAAAGGCAATCGGATCTTCTCCTTTGGCGATGAGCTGTTCATTGAGCACATCAAACATTTCAAGGAATGACATATCCGGTGAGATATCAGAAACCTGATATGTTACCAATTTGCCTTCTGACTTTGCATTTTTCTGACGCCATACTTTCAGGGTCAGGTTCATTCCTCCTTTACTCATAAAAAATAATCTTAAAATTTTACTTATATGAACGCTGTGCAATTTTTATGGCTTCAAACTTTAATTGTTCTTTGTGAAGCTCATATTGTCCGTCACCTTTGTATTCCCAAGCGGCTACATAGGCAAAGTTCTCATCATCACGAAGTGCTTCACCATCTTCTGTTTGGTATTCCTCACGGAAATGGCCACCACATGATTCATTACGATGTAATGCATCAATACACATCAATTCGCCCAACTCCAAGAAATCAGCCACACGTCCGGCCTTTTCCAATTCCGGATTCAACTCTTCATTGGTTCCTGGAACGCGAACATCTTTCCAAAACTCTTCTCGAATCTTCCGAATCTCTTCAATAGCCGATTTCAAACCTTCGGCGTTTCTTGCCATCCCACATTTATCCCACATCACTTTTCCCAAGCGTTTATGGAAATAATCTACCGGCTTGGTTCCTTTAATACTCAACAATTTTTCGATGCGGTTTCTTACTTCTTTTTCTGCTTCCTCAAAGGCAGGATGCTTGGTTTTAACTTTATCTATTGAATCAGGTTTTTCTTTCTCAGCACTCATTCTACTTACTTCTGTACTTAGGTAAGCGCCAATAGTATATGGAATTACAAAATATCCATCAGCCAAGCCTTGCATTAAAGCAGAAGCTCCCAAACGATTTGCTCCGTGGTCACTAAAATTAGCTTCACCCAAGGCATACAAACCAGGTATAGTAGTCATTAAGTTGTAATCTACCCATAAACCACCCATTGTGTAATGCACCGCAGGATAAATTTGCATGGGTTCTTCATACGGATCTACTCCGGTAATCTGCTTGTACATGTTAAACAGGTTCCCGTATTTTTCTTTTATTACTTCTTTACCCAGTTCTTTGAGTTGCTCATCGGTAGGATTGGTAATTCCTCGCTTGGTAGCTTCAGCTCTTCCGTACTTTTCTTTCATGTTGTACATGAAATCCAAAAACACAGCCTGGCCGGTAGCATTCACGCCATACCCTGCATCACAACGTTCTTTCGCTGCACGTGATGCCACATCACGAGGTACTAAATTACCGAAAGCCGGATATCTTCTTTCCAGGTAATAGTCGCGGTCTTCTTCTGGGATATCATTGGCTTTCTTTTTGCCGGCACGGATCGCTTCGGCATCTTCTTTCTTTTTGGGCACCCAAATTCTTCCGTCGTTACGCAGCGATTCTGACATCAATGTCAACTTGGATTGATGTTCTCCTGATACGGGAATACAGGTAGGATGTATCTGTGTAAAGCAAGGATTTCCGAAAAATGCTCCTTTTTTATGGGCTTTCCAGGCAGCAGTTACATTACTTCTCATTGCATTGGTAGAAAGGAAAAACACGTTTCCATACCCCCCACTGCAAAGCAACACTGCATGGCCAAAATGACGTTCCAACTCACCGGTAACTAAATTCCGAGCAATGATACCTCTGGCTTTACCATCTATGGTAACCAATTCCAACATTTCATGGCGGGAAAACATTTGCACATTCCCCAAGCCCACCTGACGTTGTAAAGCACTGTAAGCTCCCAACAAAAGCTGCTGTCCGGTTTGACCCGCAGCATAAAAAGTACGCTGAACCTGCGTTCCGCCAAATGAGCGGTTGCTGAGCAAACCACCATATTCACGAGCCAATGGAACACCTTGTGCCACGCATTGATCTATAATGTTTCCACTAATTTCTGCCAAACGATGTACGTTAGCTTCGCGGGCACGATAGTCCCCACCTTTGATGGTATCATAGAATAAGCGATATACGCTATCGCCGTCATTTTGATAATTCTTTGCAGCATTAATTCCGCCCTGAGCAGCGATGGAGTGAGCCCTACGGGGTGAATCCTGAAAACAAAATACTTTTACTTTATAGCCCATCTCTGCCAGTGTAGCAGCAGCCGATGACCCGGCAAGCCCGGAACCTACCACAATGATTTCCAGATTTCGCTTGTTGGCAGGATTAACCAATGGCACCGTAGAACGGTACTTGGTCCATTTTTGGTCTAATGGGCCTTCAGGAATTTTTGAATCCAGCTTACTCATAGCTTCTATGTTTTTTAATTACTTGACAAATAATGATAAACGGCGATTAATATAAAACCAAGTGGAATTAGGACTGCAAAGGCTGTTCCCAATTTTTTAATCCCCGGAGTATATTTAGGATGACGGGCTCCTAATGACTGAAAAGCCGACTGAAACCCATGCATCAAATGCAACGATAGAAATACAAACGAAAGGCAATAAATAATTACACGTATCGGGTCTTTAAACTTATGTACCAATTCATCATAATAACGATATGCACCATTTTCATTTAAACCACTCATGTCGCCCTGTATGTATTTAACATTCATTTCAGGAAACCAAAAATCATAGAAGTGAAGACCCAAAAACAATAAAATCATGATTCCGGTAACAATCATGTTTCTGCTCATCCAGGTAGAATTAGCTGCCGGACTGTATGCGGCATATTTTACCGGACGCGATTGACGGTTTTGAATTTCAAGAATAAAACCTGCAACAAAATGAAATACTACACCAAACAATAATATCGGCTGCAGTAAAAACTGAACCAAAGGATTGGTACCCATGAAATGCGAAACGCTGTTGAATGATTTTTCGCTGATTACCGATAAAAAGTTGATGGTAAAATGCTGGGTTAGGAAAATAATCAGAAACAGTCCCGTTGCAGCCATCCAGTATTTACGCGACAATGACGTTTTCATAAAAACAAATTTTAATTTTCTTAGCCTTGATTATTTTGTGCAAATGTAACAATTCACCTGTTTTTTTAACATTCAATATGTTTAGAACTATTCTAAATAACATTTGAAATACGATGCATTTACCATAATTATATTAAGAAATGCAAAATAGAAACAAAGCAGTTGGCAGTTTTGTTGTTAGGAATTACCTTCGATACGCTTAATTTTCAAACATTCAAATTATTAAAATATGCGTTACACTCCACCTTCTTCTCAATTATATGTTACAAACAGAAACAAGCTGGCTCAGCAATTACTTCCGGGAAGTATAGTAATTATTGACAGTAATGACATTATGCCTACCAATGCCGACGGCACCATGGGTTTTAGACAATATAGTGATTTGTTGTACCTTACAGGCATTGACCAGGAAGAAACCCTGCTGGTAATGTTTCCGGATGCCCGGGAAATGCGGATGCGTGAAATTTTATTTATCCGAGAAACCAATGAACACATTGCCATTTGGGAAGGAGCCAAACTCACCAAGGAACAAGCTACTGCCATTAGCGGCATCGAAACCGTGTATTGGACCCACGAATTTACTACTATTCTCAAGAGCCTGATGATTGATGCAAATAATGTTTACATGAGTACTAATGAACACACTCGTCGGGCGAACGAAGTGCAAACCCGCAACCAACGTTTAATTCAATGGATGAAAAATGAATATCCGCTCCATCAGTACTATCGCCTTGCACCAATAATAAATCGCCAGCGAAGCATTAAACATCCGCTGGAAATAGAAATGATTCAGCAGGCTTGCAACATTACAGAAAAAGGATTTAGAAGAATCCTTGGCTTTGTAAAACCCGGTGTAACCGAATATGAAATTGAAGCTGAATTATTACATGAATTTATACGAAACCGTTCGAGGGGTTTTGCATACGGACCCATCATTGCCTCTGGTGTTAGTTCCTGCGTATTGCATTATGTTGAAAATAATAAAGTATGTAATGACGGCGAAATATTACTGCTGGATGTAGCTGCAGAATATGGTAATTACGCCAGCGATCTCACCCGGGTAATTCCGGTGAATGGTAAATTCACGCCCCGTCAAAAAGCCGTGTACAATGCCGTACATCGGGTGCAGCGACAAGCCATTCAACTGCTCAAACCCGGTAATACCCTCCAACAAATCAATGAAGAGGTGGGACTACTGATTGAAAAAGAGTTAGTTGATTTGGGCTTACTCAGCATGCAGGATATTAAAAACCAAAACCCGAAGCAACCGGCCTATAAAAAATATTTCATGCATGGAACTTCGCACTTTCTGGGGCTGGATGTGCATGATGTGGGATATTTTAACGAACCGATACAAGCTGGTATGGTATTTACCTGCGAACCGGGCATTTATATCCGAGAAGAAAATTTGGGAATACGCATCGAAAACGACATCTTAGTAACCGAAAACGGCCCAATAGATTTAATGAAAAACATCCCTATCGAAGCTGAAGAAATTGAAGAGTTGATGAACCAATAATCCCAAAATTATCATTAGAATATTATAATGATGCTATGTTTTGGTTGGCGGACGCATGTTTCTCCACCTCATAGGGGCGAATTCACCCGCTGCCCCCAATCTGCTGCGGATGGAAGTGGAAAGCCCGCAGGGGCGAAGCCCACAGGGCACGGGGTAGCGGGGCTGAGGGCACGATGACACCGCTACCCCGATGCCCTGTGTGGCTGAGCCATGAGGACTTGGAACGAACAGCCGCAAAAAGCAGCCTCATATCAATACTCTTATCATAATTTCGGGATAATTTTTTCAGCCTTTATTTCAAGCTAAAAAAATCATACCCTTGTTGCTTAAAATGATTGATTACCTTAGGTAAAGCCACTTGCAAGCGGGTCCAGGCTTTTGGGCTATCGTGAAAAACGATGATAGAACCGGGCCGGGCATGTTTTAAAACTCGTTTTACACAAATTTCACCGGTAATCTGTTGATCAAAATCCCCGCACAATACATCCCACATTACGATTTGATGCGATTTTCTCAAAGATTGGTAAAGACCCCATGTTAGTTTACCATAAGGTGGCCTAAATAATCCACTTTTAACAAGTAATTCAGTATCATCTACTTCTTGCAAATACGCATTTTTTGATATCTGAAATGCATGAGCATGATTCCATGTATGATTACCCACTGCATGGCCTTCGTGGATAATGCGCTGAAAAATTTCCGGATATCGTTGGATATTTTTTCCGATACAAAAAAAAGTAGCCTTTGCATGGAGTTGGTTTAATTGTTCAAGTACCCAAGGCGTAATTTCCGGATGTGGTCCATCATCAAAGGTAAGATACAATACCGGTTGCTGGGTTTCTATTCTCCAGCACGCCTCAGTCCATATCCACGAAGCCCAAAAAGGTGTTTTTACCGGATATTTTAAAGACTTAACAGAATTCATTACCTTGGTTTCAAATTTACAAGATATGTTTCGTTTTGCCTTTATTTATGCCTTGTTATTCACTGTATTTTTTTCATCGTGTAAAGAATACACACCCTATTTGCAATGCAAAATAAATGGCGATACATTTAGGGTAGAAACCACGGTAAATGCACAATACCTAAATAATGGATCTTTTACCCAATGCTACATTCAGGCAGATGGTACACCCTGGGATGTGAATATACGAACCAACGGAAACATTCCAGGCACTTACAATTTTTCTATTGGTTCAAATGCTCCCGGATTACTTGAATTTTACGATGGAAGCCAGCTATTCACATCAAACAATATATCTGCTACGGGACATATTGAATTAGTACAGGCAGGAAGTAATTTATTAGAAGGCTACTTTTCTGGCGAAATTGTATCAGGTAGCTCCACTCTACTTATCAGCGAAGGCGAATTTTCTGCCAGAGCGTACTGACTAATATTTTCGCTGGGTAGTAAACCGTACCAAATCAATCATTGATTGCTTATATACAGAATCAGGAAATCTATCCAGCAAGGCCAATGCTTCATTTTGGAATTCAATCATTTTACGTTCAGCATACGGAAGTCCACCGCTATTATGCACAAAGGCAACCACCTCCTGCACCTTCTGCGGGTCGTTATTGTTGTTTTTAACGATATTAATAATGCGCTTCCGCTGTTGTGAAGAAGCCTGATTTAAGGCAAAAATCAAGGGCAACGTCATTTTTTGTTCTTTAATATCAATGCCGGTAGGCTTGCCAATCAGTGAACTGTTTTCGTAATCAAACAAATCATCTTTAATCTGAAAAGCAATACCGATTTTTTCTCCAAACATATTCATAAGTTGTACGGTATCTTCATCAGCACCTGCAGAGCTGGCGCCACAGGCACAACAGGAAGCAATCAATGAAGCTGTTTTACGGGTAATAATTTCAAAATATATGGATTCTTCGATATCTAAGCGACGGGCTTTTTCTATTTGCAACAACTCCCCCTCACTCATTAGCCTAACGGCTTCTGAAACAATTTCAAGCAAACGAAAATCTTTATGCTGAGTAGCCAGGAGCAATCCTCTGGACAACAGAAAATCACCAACCAGCACAGCTATTTTATTTTTCCAAAGAGCGTTAATGGAAAAAAAACCCCTTCGTTCATTACTGTCATCCACCACATCATCATGCACCAAAGTTGCCGTATGCAGCAATTCAATCAATATACCGGCTCTGTAAGTTGCTTCAGTTACACCGCCTGCTATGTGTGCACTAAGAAAAACAAACATGGGCCGCATTTGCTTGCCCTTTCGCTTTACAATGTAATGGGTAATTTTATCAAGCAAGGGAGCTGAGCTTTTCATAGATTGCTTGAAGCGGTCTTCAAACTCGTTCATCTCCCGTTCAATGGGCTTTTTAATTTTTTTTAGCTCAGCCATGTTCCAAAAGTATTAAAATCTTTAACACACAAACAAAATACATCGAAAGGTGTTTTAAAGAAATAGCTTGCACCTCTTCTTTTTTTACCTTTGTGTGCCATGACTAATGCTTCATCATCTATAAAAATTCTGTTAGCCGGTAGCCAGCCCCTGATTTTGGGAGGCTTAAAATCGTTGATAAGCCATACGCCCGGCATGGAAGTTTGCGGCGAGGCGCCTAATCCTGTAGCCTTGATTCAGTTAGCTCCGGTATTGAATCCAGACCTGCTCATCATTGACCGAGTGTTTGAAGGTTTTTTTGATGAAGAACATTTAGGCGATCATGATGCGTTTATGAGCGAATATAAAGTACTGATTGTATCTGACTTTGATAAAGAAAGCATCTACAAGCTTCATAAATTAAACATATCCGGTTTTATTACCACCCATTCTGGCACCGATGAATTGACCAATGCCATTCGGACCATTATTTCGGGTGGAAAATATTTTAGTTCGAAAGTAGTTGAAGTATTGATTGAATTAAGCTTCAAAAAATCAAACAGCCAAAAATTGCTTCACGACGATTTATCAGAGCGTGAAATGGAAATTTTTCGGTTAGTAACCCAGGGAAAAACCACCAAAGCCATTGCGGATGAATTATCCATTAGTGCTCATACTGTTTATACTCATCGAAAAAACATTCTAAAAAAACTTTCCTGCAAAAACGCCACGGATCTTATCAACTATGCCTATTCACAAGGATTGATGGAGAAAGAATAATTCAACGTTTTAAAAGAATTAACAATAACGCCTCAAAATCGGCATATCCAAGATGTATCTTTAAGTCCTATGTTTCAACTCTATAAAGAGGCTTACGGCGGATTATCAAGGAATACCTGGCTGCTTTCCATTATCATGCTTATCAATCGAAGCGGCTCGATGGTTATTCCATTCATGACGGTTTACCTTACTAAAGAACTAAAACTGGGAGTTAAAGAATCAGGAGTGATTATCAGTGCATTTGGGGTAGGAGCCTTATTCGGAGCATACACTGGCGGATGGCTTACCGATCGTATTGGCCATTTTCGTGTTCAGTTTTTTAGTTTGTTGTTGGGTGGTATCAGCCTTTTTTCTTTACAGTTTTACAAAGATGTAGCTTTGCTTACCATCATGGTATTTATTGCCAGTTTGATATCAGAAGCATTACGCCCGGCTAATGCCGTTTCTATTTCAGTGTATTCAAAACCTGAAAATATCACCCGAGCCTATTCGTTAAACCGCATGGCCGTTAATTTAGGTTTTGCAGTTGGTCCAACGGTGGGCGGGTTGCTTGCAGTTATATCATATAAACTGCTTTTCTGGGTTGACGGCATTACCTGTGTATTAGCCGCATTGCTATTTTTTCAGACATTTTATAAACAAGATAAAACACGAAGAAGAGAAGCCCGAAGAGTATCCAAGGAAGAACGTGGCTCATCTCCTTTCCATGATACCATTTTTATTCTTTTTTGCATGGGCACTTGCGTATTTGCCATGCTGTTTTTTCAGTTATTCACCACCATTCCGTTGTATTATAAAAACGTTTATCAATTAGATGAAAATGCCATTGGATTGCTGATTGGGCTGAATGGGCTTATCATTTTTTTGTTTGAAATGGTGATTGTGTACAAGATTGGCAAACCACAAAAAATCATGCAACTTATTGCCTTGGGGGTTTTTATCATGGGGTTGTCATTTCTGCTGTTTAATATATATCATTCCCTCATGATTCTTATTTTCGCCATGTCGCTCACTTCCATTGCAGAAATATTCAGCATGCCATTTATGGTTTCATATACCATGCAGCGTTCCAGCGAACATAATAAAGGCTCTTACATGGCCATGTATTCCATGTCTTATTCCTTGGCTTTTATACTAGCACCGCTAGGAGGTACGTTTATATTGGATACTTGGAATTTTGAAATCCTTTGGTATGTATGTTTTATTTTAGGAATCTTCGTTGCTTTCGGATTTTTAATGTTAGAAAACTTTAATCCGAAAGTATAAAAACACCCTTTAATTCTTAGTTGTTTAAAATGATTTTATATGCTTTATTAGTATTTATACTTCTTATAAAATAAACACCAGAAGAGTAGTTTAATTGCAATCTAAGAGTTAAATCAGTGAATTCAAATTTATCCATCAATCTTCCCATTACATCATATAGCTCAAAACTATCATCAATTGAACTCTCAATAAATAATAATCCATTGGTTGGATTTGGATATATTTTAAATAGGTCATTATTTTCATCTTCTATCATGGCCGAACAATCATATATGCTAATACTACCACTTCGCTCTAAAATTTCGCATGAAGTTATTATTGTTAAAGTATAAGTAAAATTCCCAAACTCTATTGGCACTCCGGTAATGATTATACTATCATTAATCACTTGAACATCTAAACCTGAAGGTAATCCATCAATACTTATGTTTATAGCATCAGGAGCTTCATAAATAATAGGTTGAAGGGGGGAATAAATACAGGTATATTGATTTTCAGAATCATCTGTAGTTAAAAGATTAAGTGGAGATACACATACTTTCAAAGCAACAACATCATATGCCCCACCACCGGTAAAATTTTGATAAGCATTATCCGTTAATGGGAAATTAGGCGAATAAGAATTTCCAAGTATGTAGAATACATTTTCTTTATCATAAATCAATTTAGATGATACATCAACAATAGATCCTCCAATAAAAGTAGAATATACAATTCTTGAAGCATCTGGATTTAATTGGGTAAGAAATATATCATAAGAACCTAGATTTGATGATTGAATTGCCCCATAAGTAACAGGATAATTAGATGCCATTGTATGGCCTAATATCCACATGTTTCCATTACTATCAACTTGCAAGCTACTTACATAATCTAATTGATCGCTTCCATACCTTGCACATAACTTAAGTGTAGAAAGTGAGGAATCAAATTTTGCAATAAATATTTGTGTATAATTATTAACAGGTTGGTTAAGGGCTCCGGAAGTTATTGGCAAATTATTAGAATGTGTAGTTCCTAATATGTAAATATCGCCATTGTCATCAATTTCTAAATCAGTTGTATAATCATTATATTTTCCTCCAAAAAAAGTACTATACATGCAAGCCGTACCGGTATTGTTTAATTTAAAAATAAAAGCATCTAAGAATGCAGCATTAGAATGAGTAGTTTGATACGCTCCATTTGTTACATGGAAATGAATAGCATTAGTGCTTCCTAAAATATAAACGCAATTATTTTTATCAAGTTCAATGTCTGCAAAATGTTCTTGCGCTGGCTTACCAAGGTATGTTGAAAAAATCAATCCTGTTCCTGTTGGATTTAATTTAGTAATAAATAAATCCATTCCAGCATGAGTATAAAGAGCTCCACCATATATCTGAAAAGCTCCGGGCGTTACATCAAATTGAAATGAATTAGTTTCACCTGCTACATATACATTTCCTAAATCATCTGTAATAATTTTCTTACCCTTATCAACTTTTTCTCCACCTAAAAAAGTAGAAAAAATAATTGAGTCACCACTTGAATTAATTTTTGTAATAAAACAATCCGGATTATTAGGATTCAAAATTGTAGTTTGAAATGCCCCTGGAGTAATCACAAAGTCAGGAGAGTTTGACTCACCTGTTAAATAGATATTCCCAAGTTTATCAATGCATATGTCGTTAGAAATATCGTCACGAGACCCTCCCATATATGTTGAAAAAATTAAATCACTTCCTTGAGGATTAAGCTTCGTACAAAAAACATCATATTTAGCCGCAAGATAGTTTTG
>CALEWF010000215.1 GCA_937925455.1 uncultured Flavobacteriales bacterium
TAATTATTACGTCTTTGAGATTTCTTTTTGCCGATAGCTTTACTTTGTTTTTTCTCTGTAGGTAAAGAATCTCCAATATTTAATAATGCTTTATTCAATTTTTGTTCTCGGACTTGTTTTTTCTTAATTTTTTCAATGGTATTTACCGCGTCTCTAAATATAGGGAATACCCTCACCGCTGTTCTGTTTTCATCATCCAGCAATGGATTGATTTCAGTAATTTCAAAACAAGCCACCCGGGGGTCTTTAAGCAAGGTGGTTAATATTTTTTTTGCTTCTTTTACGGTAAACCCATTAGGAACCGGAGTGCCGGTACCTTTAACCAAAGAGGCATCCAGTGAATCAATATCAAATGAAATATACAGTATATCACATGCTTTCAGATAATCAAGCACATCTTTGCACACCTCTTTGATTTTTCCTTTTTGTATATCCTGTACTTTAACAACTTTTACGTTGTGCTTCTGAATGTATTGCAATTCTTCTGTTTCATAGTCGCGTAATCCGATAAATACCAAATTATCAGGAGTGATTTTAGGACAAATTCCACCTACATTTTTTAGAATATCCCAATACGGAATGGTATCGCCCGTAACAGGGTTTTTGGGTTTATCCTGAAAATCAATGCCCAATGCCGCGGCTAACGGCATACCATGAATATTGCCGGATGGAGTAGTGTAAGGGGAATGAAGGTCTGCATGAGCATCAATCCAAATTACCCCGACTTTCTTATCCGGGAAAGCCATTTTAACTCCGGCAATAGTTCCGCCGGCACTGCTATGGTCACCGGAAATAACTACCGGAAACCGGCCGGCTTTTATTTCTTTCGATACGGTATTGGCTTGTTTTTCAAAAATCTTTACTACCCCTCGAATTCGTTTGGCATAATGCCTTACCGGGTTTTTATAAAGTAACCTGGAACTGTCTTTGATTTCCTTACTCTTAAACTTTCCAAAGAAATATGAACCATATTCCAAAGAGGCTAATTTTAAGGCTTCAATTCCCAAGCTGGCACCGCGTGTTCCGGCACCAAGTTCTGAACGTACTTCAATCAATTTTATCCCTTTCATAACATCCAACTAAGTTAGTTTTATAAATTTTTTGTAATCTAAGTAATTTACATGTGAATTATTCAATCTTTTTACTGAATTTTGTTCTCAATTAACTTCAAACCTTACATCAGCACATGAAAGTACATTATGAAGACCTGATTAAGCAGACCTTTGAATTCCCACAAGAAAGTTTTAATGTGGAAGACGGCGAACTGTTGTGGCATGATATTCCAATGATGGAAATTATCAAGCAATATGGCACTCCACTTAAAATTACCTACCTTCCAAAGATCAGCTCTCAGATTCAACGTGCAAAGATAATGTTTAAAGTGGCAATGGCAAAGGCTGATTACAAGGGCGATTACACCTATTGCTACTGTACTAAAAGCTCTCACTTTAGTTTTGTAATGGAAGAAGTGCTTAAAAACGACGTGCACGTTGAAACTTCTTCGCATTACGACATGGAGATTTTGCGTGAACTATACAACAAAGGATTAATTGATAAAAACAAATACATTGTTTGCAACGGCTTTAAGCGCGAAGGCTACATGCAAAACATCGTAAAGTTTGCTAATGAAGGGTTTAATATAATTCCAATCTTAGATAACACAAACGAGTTAAATTATTATGATAAGTATGCCAAAAGCCCAATGACAATTGGGTTACGGATAGCATCTGAAGAAGAGCCAAATTTTGAATTTTATACTTCCCGGCTTGGAATTCGATACAAAGACATTGTTCCATTTTATCAGTATAAAATTAAAGGAAATAAAAAGTTTCAAGTAAAAATGCTACACTTCTTTATCAATACCGGTATTCGCGATACGGTATATTATTGGAGTGAGTTATCAAAGTGTCTTAGTGTGTACTGTGAGCTGAAAAAAGTCTGTCCGGAGCTCGATTCTTTAAATATTGGCGGGGGGCTTCCCATTAAAAATTCGTTGGCTTTTGAATTTGATTATGAATACATCATCAACGAAATTGTACAACAAATTAAGATCTTTTGTAATGAAAATGATGTAGAGGAGCCCAACATTTTTACTGAGTTTGGCTCGTTTACAGTAGGAGAGAGTGGGGCTTCTTTATTTTCAGTGATTGATTCTAAAATGCAGAATGATACTGAAATATGGTACATGATAGACAGCTCATTCATTACCACCTTGCCTGATACTTGGGGGTTGAAACAACGTTTTATTCTATTGGCCATTAATAATTGGAAAAAACAATACCAACGTGTAAACTTAGGAGGTCTGACCTGCGACAGCTTAGATTATTACAACGCCGAAGCCCATATTGGTCAGGTGTTTTTGCCCAAATATGACCCGGGCGAAACCTTATACCTCGGTTTTTTCCACACAGGGGCATATCAGGAATCTTTAGGCGGATACGGTGGAATTCAGCATTGTTTAATCCCGGCGCCAAAGCATGTGATTATTGATAAAGATGAAAACGGCGAATACTTTACTAAGCTTTTTAGCAAAGAACAGAGCTATAAGTCCATGCTGAAGATATTAGGATATTAAACTCCAAATTGTTACTAAAGTATTTTTATTTATTATCATTAGGCTGCTTAAAGCGGCTGTCCGTTCCAAGTCCTCGGGGCTCAGCCACACATTGCATCGGGTTAGCGGGGTCTTCGTGCCCTCAGCCCCGCCACCCCGTGCACTGTGGGCTTCGCCCCTGCGGGCTTTCCACTTCCATCCGCAGCAGTCCGCCCTTTAGGGCGGATGAGTAAATTTTTAGCCTCTTTGCTTCCCCGCCTTTGGCAGGGAAGCAATCTGTATTCCAGCTGCCGTCCTTGCGAGTGCCATAGCCCGAAGCAATCTTCCGATACTCCCCTCGTCCTTACGAGCCCCAATGCAATCGGGGCGTGGTAATCTCACATTACTGCCTTGCCGTGTTATGAGTGCAAGGATGAGATTGCTTCGTCCCGTTGAATATCGGGACGAAGCAATGACAGGGAAGGAATACCTGAGAACGCGATGACGACTACAACCACAAAACACTCAAAGAAAGAGTTATGATAAAAACGAGGGCACTCTGTGTACTTTGTGCAAACCTTTGTTCCCTTTGTGGTAAAAAATCAAAAAAATCTCTACCGATGATAAAAAAATTAAATCATAGCACACCGATGCACACGGATGCAACAGATGAACGCAGATTCCCTCCGTGCCAATCCGCCCAATCCGTGTCATCCGTGTGCTATTTATTGGACTGGATTTTTATCCGTCTGTGTATTATTTTAAAATTTTCATGGATATTTGTTTTATGAACTTAG
>CALEWF010000216.1 GCA_937925455.1 uncultured Flavobacteriales bacterium
TTTGCAAGCAGTAGTTGCCGCTGTCCCATTTTTCATGGTCAAACTTGCCATGAGGTAAATTCTCCCCCTCTCGAGAGGGGTTAGGGGTGTGTTCTTCCCCTCTTAGAGAGGGGTTAGGGGTGTGTTCAACCTTGTAAAAAGTATAGTTTACACCATACTTGGTAATCCATGCGTCTAATCCGCCCATACGGCACAAATACAGCACATCCGGGTGCCATTGTCCTTTGTTTTCAATGAAAAACTTGCGGTCAGCATTGTTTAACAATGCATTGGGGTCTTGATTTGCATTAGCCTGAAAAAACAATGCAAGCGTTAGTATAGAGGTAAATAATTTTTTCATAAACTGTATTTTTAAAAGTAATTTCAAATCTAAATAAAATATCACATATTAAAGTATGTAGTGTGTGTAAAATTTCCTTTGCGGATTTAAGTATCAAGTGTATCAAAACGCGAAAAAGATGTTTTTGATTTGGTTTACTTTCTTTGTGTTTCTCTGTGTTATACGTGGTTATAATTTTTTGTGTAACAAAGGCTACAATGGTGCTTCGTCTTTCTGAAAACCTACGGAAAATTTCTAATGCATAATTGGGGATTAAAATTTGTAAATACTGCATTTCCTGCAAAAAAAGTGAAGTACATGTTATTAACATGTCTCTGCGGAATATTCTGTTTTATGTAAATCATTTTAAACACTACTATCTCTTTATCTTTGAAAAAATAACCCATGAAAAAAATTGCCGTCATAGGAGGTGGAGATTCCGGTGAATATGAAGTTTCGCTGAAAAGTGCCGAAATGGTGATGCAAACCATTGACCGGGAAAAATATAAACCCTATAAAATCATCATCCGTGGAAAAGAGTGGCACGTATGGGAGGGAACCAAAAAATATCCGATTGATAAAAATGATTTTTCGTTTACAAAAGGGAAAAAGAAAATTACCTTTGATGTAGCCTACATCATAGTGCATGGTACACCGGGAGAAGATGGTAAGCTGCAAGGTTATTTAGATTTAATTGGCATTCCTTACACATCACCCGATGTACTGGTGAGTGCCCTTACCATGAATAAATACTTAACAAAAAAAATTTGCAAGGCTGCAAATATTCCGGTGGCAAAATCTGTATTACTCAAAGCACATGAACCAATTATTGACGTTGATAAAATCAGTGAAAAACTTAAACTCCCCTGTTTTGTAAAACCTAACAATGGCGGAAGCAGTGTAGCTACCACTAAAGCATACACCAAACAGGAAATGGCAGACGGGATTGAAGCCGCCTTTGAACACGACCATGAGGTAATTGTAGAGCAATACATCAAAGGACGCGAAGTAACCTGTGGGGTTTATTTTGATGGCAATAGCATTCAAACGCTACCGGTAACTGAAATTATACCGCACAACGATTTTTTTGATTACGAAGCTAAATATCAAGGAAAATCAGATGAAATAACACCGGCAAAGTTGGATAAAAAACTCTACAAAAAAGTACAGGATAGAACTGCGGAGATATATGAATTGTTAAATATAAACGGACTGGTTCGAATTGATTTTATTATTAAAAATGATACGCCGTATTTTATGGAAGTGAATACGGTACCCGGTTTTTCAAAGGCCAGTATAGTACCGCAGCAAATTCGTGCTGCCGGATTGAAAGAAAAAGATATACTATCTTTACTAATAGAATTAGCAATTCAACGAAAAAAGGCTTGATACATCATACCAACAAACTTCTGATTACCGCTTGGAATGCCGCAGTTGAAGCAGCCAAAGCCATCATGCAAGTGTATAAAGGAAATTATCAAATAGATTATAAAAATGACCATTCGCCTGTAACCGTGGCCGACAAACTATCCGATGAAATTATTCAACATCATTTACGTTCTACCGAAATTCCGGTTATATCCGAAGAATCAGCCATGCTTCCCTACGAGCAGCGAAAAGAAAAAAATGAATTGTGGATTGTGGACCCGCTGGATGGTACTAAAGAATTTATCCGCCACTCTACTGATTTTACTGTAAATATCGGACTGATTATTAACAATACACCAATTCTTGGCGTAATCATAGCACCGGCTTTAAATATTGGCTATTGGGGTGGAGTAAAAAATAGCGCATATAAAACTTCGGTGATTGAAAAGGTTTGTAATTTTGATGAACTTATTCAATCAGGTTCATCAATACAATGTTCTAAATTTAATGAAAACAAATTACGTATTACCGGCACTAAATCTCATTTAAATAAAGCCACAGAAGATTTTTATAAAAAAATCAACGAGCTTTATCCTTTCGTAGAAATTGTTTCGGTGGGATCGTCACTAAAATTCTGCATGGTAGCAGAGGGGCAAGCCGATTTATACGTTCGTTTTTCGTCCATTTATGAATGGGATACCGCAGCCGGTGATGCCATTGTAAGAGCAGCCGGTGGTAATACTCTAAGCATGCATGAAAAAAAATCTTTAACATATAACAAACCTAATTTATTAAACCCTTATTTTATATCTTATTCCTTACATGTTCAAAACATTCTGAATGAGATGATGATTTAACGAAACAAATGAATACTACCATTATGAATGTGTTTTGTACCATTAAAATCGTCGTATTCTAATACATAAAAATATACCCCGGGCACTGCTTCATTAGAAGAATTAGTAGTGCCATTCCATTGAACGATATTACCTGCAGTAGTGAATATTTCAAACCCCCAACGATTGTAAATAACTAACTTACCATTTTGTATGCAATTATTTTGCACTTCAAATAAATCGTTTATGCCATCCGCATTGGGTGAAAATGTATTTGGAAACTGAGTATTAGTAGCAATACAAGAATCTACTGTAATCTGAAAATAAGCCGTATCCGTACATCCGTAGGTATCTGTACCAATCAACATGATGGTATAAACGCCAGGAGATGTGTATGTATGAGTTGGCTCATTGGATTGATAGGAATTTCCATCACCCATATCCCATTGATATGTTAAAGCATTGTTAGAAGTATTACTTGTAGCAACTTCTAATGGTGAAGGACCATTAGGTGGAGAGGCGGTAAAACTTACCTGTGGTTGTGATGTTTGAACTACAATGAAAACCGTATCGGTTCCGCAAGCATTAGAAGCCACAGCATAATAAGTTCCAGGAATTGATACTACAATATTATTAGAAGCGGTTCCATCGTTCCATGCAATATTATCGTTACTACTTACCTGCAAAGTGGTTGATTGCCCTGGGCAAATAAAAACGGTATCCAATCCGGAATACGTTACCTGTGGGTCTGGGACTTGTTGTACTATGACCTGAGCAGAACTACTACCACAATTATTAGTACCTACAACAGTATATGTTCCTCCGGAGCTTACTGTGATAGAATTTGTTGTTTCATTAGTATTCCAATTATAATTATTAGCTCCGCTAGCAGTTAATTGTATAGTTTGACCGGGGCAAAGTATTAAATTAGTATTAGGACTAATGCTTACGGTTGGTGCAGTGCCTGAAATATTTACAGTAACACTTGCCGTACTAGAACCACATTGATTAGAAACCGTTACTGTATAGTTTCCAGCGTTATTAACCGTTATGCTGGTACTGGTGCTATTATCACTCCATTGATAATTATCTCCACCGGAAGCTGTTAATGTAACACTTTGTCCACTACAAATATCTATGGACCCGGTAGGAGATATACTCGCCGTAGGGGTTGATAAATAATTTATTACAACATCATCACTGGAAGTGCTGCAACCGTTGGATACAGTTACCGTGTAGGTCCCCGCAGAATTTACAGTTATGGTTTGATTAGTTGAACCATCACTCCATGCGTAAGTAGCACCCGGATTTCCAGCATCTAATGTGATGGTTTGCGAATTACAAAGTGTTTGATCGTTGCCTAAATTTACAGTTACTGCTGGATTAACAACTACCGTTACACTGGAACTACCGGTACAGCCCTGAGCATTTGTAACCGTAACGGTGTAAGTACCTGCATGAGCCGTGGTTACATTATTGATACTTGGATTTTCAACATTATCAGTAAATGATGATGGACCTACCCATTGATATGAAGCCCCGGGTGTAGAATACAAATTCAATGTGCCACCCACACATACCGGCGAATTATACGATGCAGTAAACGATAAATTATTGTTAATTACTACATCAGTGGTTGTAGTAGTAGAACAACTATTCGCATCAGTTACTGTTACTGTATATGTTCCGGCATTGACTAATGTTACGTTAGAAATAGACGGATTTTGAATATTATCAGTAAAACCATTCGGTCCAGTCCATTGATATGAATTACCACCAGTGGCATTTAAGCTTAGTGTATTTCCTACACAAATCGGGCTATTATTTGTGGATGTAGCATTGGGCAATGAATTAACTACTATATTTACACTCGCTGCATTTGTACAGTTATTAGCATCTGTAACAGTAACTGTATAAGTTCCCGCATGGGCTGTATTAACATTAGAAATAGATGGGTTATTTGTATTATCACCAAACGAGTTAGGACCTGTCCAACTATAAGAAACACCACCAGTTGCATTTAAATTTAATGTTTGACCTACACAAACCGGTGAGTTTGATGTAGCACTGGCGTTTGGAAGTGAATTTACATTTAAGGTATATGAAGCAGTTGCAGTACACCCTAACCCGTCGGTTATAGTTACTGTATAAACATAACTACCAGCAGAGTTAGGGCTTACTACCGTACTCTGGTTATTATCTAAGTTACTCCAAGCATAGCCCCCCACTCCACTCTGAGGATTAACCGCATTTGCGGTAAGTGTACTTGATTGATTTAAACATATAGGACTAGTTCCAGAAATTGTTGCAGCAACGGGGTCTATATCTACAATTATTGTATCAATATCAAAATCGGAACAATTCCCAAACACAGCCTGAGCTATTATTTGAGCTTGAGAAGTACCAAAATTTGCCGTAACTGACGTAGCGTTTAATGGAGCATTTAACGTGGCTGATGTAGCTGCCCAGTTGTATGCAGGCACTCCTGTAATAGATGTAAAAGAATAATTTACACCACTTTGATTTGCACAAACCATGGCAGGACCGTTAATATTTATATTGGCACTAAGATTTTGTTTAGTACATAAACAGTTGAATGGAAACGCTGGCGTATTAGGCGTAAATGATTGATTAAATGTACTGTGCCCAGTTGTTACAACGTTTAATCCACTGGTTGCAACATTGGGTGTTACTGTTACATTGGTGGGAGACCAATCTTGTTGATTACATTCTGTGTGTCCATTTACATCTGTTACAACCAAATACACATCACGTCCACCTGATGTAAACGATTCAGAATAACCAACCGCTGCATAACCAAAGCTGGAAGGCCTTATTGCCATAGCATTAAAACGATCGTTAGAAGCTCCACCATAAACCTTTGCCCATTCAGTAGAACCATCAGAAGCTAATTTGATTAAAAATCCATCATCACCACCAAAACCAAATGAATTGGTATATCCTGCAAGTATAAAGCCACCATCTGATGTAGGCCATACTCCTCTTGCACGTTCATTCCCAAAGCCTCCAATTCTTCGGGCCCAGGTAACACTTCCGCTAGCATCAATCCTACATACAAAGATATCTTCACCAGAAGCACTAAATCCTGTGGTATATCCTGCTACTATTATTCCTCCGGAAGCCACTTCTTTTACTGCATAAAATTCTTCATCTCCAGTACTACCAATGGTACGTTGCCAGGCTACAGTATAAGCAGGTCCTATGGCACTTGTTTTGAAAATCATACCATCTAACCCACCGGCACCATTTGAATTGGTACTTCCCACGATATGAATACCGGCTGAGATACTTAAAAATCCATCATAAGCCGCATCAGTACCACCCCCTCCAAAATATCTAGAAGCGTTATTTGCTCCGGCAGAGGTTATTATCTTAAAAAATGCATCTTGTCCTCCATTGCCATATTGGGTAGTAAAACCAAACATAATATAGTAATTAAAAAAAGGTACTTCCTGTATTGCGTATGATTGCTCGTCATACGTAGCAGCATTATCTCCATACCAATAGAGTTGTGTTTGTGCCAAAGAATTATTTAATCGCTGTGCGAAATAATCATCGCTGGTACCTGTATGCTGGCGATCACCGGTTACTAAATAATCTCCACTACTGTGTTTGAATATTCCACGAGCAACATCTCGTTGATTGGTAGCACCATATACACTGGTTGATAAAACATTTCCGGCTGCATCAACTCTATAAACTAACGCATCTTCACTTCCCACCCCATACGAAGCTGTATAACCAGCAATGGTAAATGTATGATTGGTTTCTGCTATTATTGCGTTCCCTTCTTCATTCCCTAATGCACCATAGTTTTTTTGAAAGGCTATCTGAGAATATACACTATTAAATTGTTGCAATCCCAATAAAATAATTAACGTAGATAAAATTTTTAGATTCTTTTTCATAAGAATTAAAATTTATCTACAAATAAAAAAAAAAAATTAAAAAGGAAAATAAAAAAACAAAAAATCTTACACGTTAAACGCTATTTAAACAAATGCAAAGCCCCTCGATAACTGTATTCTTTTCCATTAAAATCTATCAATTCTATGAGATATACATAAACTCCTTCCACTACTTCATGACCACTATTTGTTCTTCCATTCCACATAAGTTGATTGGATATTGCAGATTTATATATTTCATATCCCCAACGATTGTAGATATACAACACACCAGAATTTATACACGTACCTTTTATTTCAAATAAATCATTTATACCATCTTGGTTAGGAGTAAACGTGTTGGGAATAAAAATTTGAGAATTACATGAATCAATTGTTATAACAACCCAAGCTGTATCACTGCATCCTTCGGAATTATTTCCAATAAGTGTTATGGTATAAATACCCGGTGAAATAAAAACATGCGAAGGCTGATATGTATTGTAACTAGCTCCATCTCCCATAATCCACGTGTAAGTATCGGCATTACTTGAATTATTGATGGTATTTACTGTCAATGGTACAGTTCCTCCAGGTGGATTCACTGTGAAATCAACATTTATAGAAGATGTAAGTACCTGAATAAAAACAGTATCAGCACCACAAACATTCGATGAATAAGCATAATACAATCCGGGTTGTGTTACCAATAGATTATTTCCCAAAACACCATTATTCCATGTAATTGATGAATTACTTAAAACTTGTAAAACAGCACTCTGGTTAGGACAAATGAAGACCGTATCATTTCCGATATAATTTATTTGCGGTAAATCAATTAACTCAACATTCACAAGTGCTGTATCTGCACCACAATTATTATTTCCTATTACACTATACACCCCTTGGTTTTGAACTGTAATGGAATTAGTGGTTTGTCCATTACTCCAAATATAATTATTGGCACCGCTTGCTGTAATTTGTACGCTTTCGCCTTGACATAATGCTATATTTTCTCCCGGTTGAATAGATAAAACAGGCGCAGTTCCTTGAATAATTACATCAACTGATGCCGTTGCATTTCCACAGCTATTGGATGCTACAACAGAATAAATACCTGCATTGCTAACAGTTATTGTGGATGTAGTTTCTCCTGTACTCCATGAATAATTTCCGGTTCCCGAAGCTGTTAAAGTAACTTGATCACCTGTACAAATTGAAATAGTACCTGATGGTGCCATAGAAACACTTGGCAATGGTGTAATATTTACACTAACAGATGCCGTGGCACTACCACAACTGTTAGATACAGTAACTGTATAATTTCCGGCAGCATTAACTTGAATACTTGCACTTGTCTCATTGGTACTCCATGCATACAT
>CALEWF010000217.1 GCA_937925455.1 uncultured Flavobacteriales bacterium
AAATTAAATATCTGCTTGGATATATTATTCCCTTGGGTACTTTTTTTACCCTTCACTGGGGCGGAAGATATAGTTTTATTGTGCCTATCTATGCATTTGTGGTAATTCCCATCCTCGAAATGATTTTGCCGCAATCAACCCAAAACTACACACCGGCAGAAGAGGAAAGCCGGTTGAAGAATCGTTTTTTTGACATTATGTTGTATCTCAATGTACCTATTCAGTATGCATTGCTTGGATATATGTTATATCAGGTAAGCTGGGGCGATTTTCAATGGTGGGAAAAAACAGGAATGGTCCTTGCCATGGGAATCAGTTGTGGGGTATTGGGAATCAATGTGGCTCATGAATTAGGACACCGGCTTTCAAAATGGGAGCAGCAACTATCCAAGGCGTTGCTACTCACCTCGTTGTATATGCATTTTTTTATTGAACATAACCGAGGCCATCATAAAAATGTAAGTACACCGCTTGACCCAGCTTCGGCCCGCTACGGTGAATGGATTTATTTTTTTTATATTAGATCCATCGTGGGTAGTTTTCGTTCTGCTTGGCATTTAGAAAAAACTCGTTTACAAAGGATTGGACTACCTGTTTGGTCATGGAAGAATGAAATGATTCGTTTTCTAATTATTCAGACATTATTTCTTGTATTGATTGGTTTAATTTTTGGGCCGGTTGGATTGGCTGCTTTTATTGCCTCTGCTTTTATTGGAATTTTATTGCTTGAAACGGTAAATTATATAGAACATTACGGACTGCGCAGAAGAGAAATTGAACCGGGGGTGTATGAAAAAGTAAAACCTACGCATTCTTGGAACTCAGACCATACCTTGGGAAGAATTATGTTGTATGAGCTTACTCGCCATTCTGACCATCATTACAAGGCCACCCGAAAATATCAAGTGTTACGGCATTTTGATGAAAGTCCACAATTGCCTTTGGGATATCCAGGCAGTATGGTTGTGGCCTTGATTCCACCGCTCTGGTTTGCCTTAATGAACCCACGAGTAAATAAATGGCAATTGGTGAATGGTTTTTCAAATTAATGTTTCATTTCATGGAATGGGTGGTTTATAAAAAATGGAAAATTTAAAAATCTCTTTATCCTTGTTACCAATCTAATCCTGTATTTTTAAGCCATGATACTTGTGGCAGATGCAGGCGCTACCAAAACCTCCTGGGCATTACTCAGCAATGATGAGGTGCATTATCATCAAACTGCCGGAATTCATTCGCTGCTGCATGCAGACGAAAACATCCGATCTGTGCTGAATGAAGTAAAAAGTTTTGTTGCTAATAAAAATTTATCACTTCAAATAAAATCAGTTTTCTTTTTCGGTGCAGGATGCGAAAATGAACAGAGCTCCGAACGATTATATCGTTTGTTTAAGCCATTTTTTCCCAATTCATCATTGCATTTCCGTTCAGACTTGGAAGCTGCGTGCTTAGCAGCCTCTGGCAATCAAAATAGCTGGGTATTTATTCTTGGTACCGGCTCCAATTCTTGTATTTGGAAAGATAACAACATGTTGGCTCAAGTTCCATCAGGCGGATTTATTTTGGGAGATGAAGGCAGTGGAGCTTTTATGGGTAAAAAACTTCTCAAAGCATGGATGAGAAACCTGCTACCGTATGAGTTGCAGGAGCTAATAAACCACAGGTATCAAATTACATACAATAATATAATCCATCGTCTTTATCGGAGTGAAGCACCCAATACATATCTGGCTTCATTTGTTCCATTCATTCATGAGCATAAAAACCATTCATTCATTTATCAACTTATCCTTACATCATTTCATGAATTAAAAAAATCACATGAAGCATATTTGTTGAGTAAAGAATATTCAATTCCTTATCAAATAGCTTTTGTGGGCTCTGTGGCTCACTATTTCAGTGATGAGTTAAAATCAGTGTTTGAGCCAGAATATTCCATATATAAAATAGTTCATCGCCCCATCGAAGGGTTGGCAACGTATTTTCAAAATCAAGTATCACCACGATGAATCAGATTACACATAAATTTGCAGCCATTGATATTGGAAGTAATGCGGTACGATTGCTTTTTTACAATATTTATTTAGATCTGAATAATCAGCCTGTATTTAAAAAAGTAGCATTAACCCGCGTTCCCATACGTTTGGGAGAAGATTCGTTTGTTCATAATAAAATTTCTGCACCCAAGATTGAGAAACTAAAAAAAGCAATGATTGCGTTTAAAAATTTAATTGAAGTGCATGAAGTGATTGATTACAGGGCTTGTGCTACATCGGCCATGAGAGAAGCGGACAATGCCAAACAGGTAATCGAGGAAGTAAAACAAGCATCGGGAATTGAAATTCAAATTATTGATGGAAATACCGAAGCTGACCTAATTTACAGCAACCATGTGGCAGAGAACATGAGTGATTCAAGGGCTTATTTGTATATTGATGTGGGCGGAGGAAGCACTGAAATTACTTTGTTTTATAAGGGAAAACAAAGGTATTCTGAATCGTTTAATATCGGAACAGTAAGAATGTTACATAAAAAGGTAACCGAAGAAGAATGGCATCGCCTGAAGCGAAAATGCAAAGAATTGGCAGAAATTTATCCTAACATTATGGGCATTGGAAGTGGCGGCAATATCATTAAATTGCAAAAGTTAAGTGGAGAACCGGAGGGAGCACCATTCAGCAGAGCGCAACTAAAAGAAGTGTATCATGAATTAGCTTCCATTACCTTTGAAGAACGGATGCGTAAATACGGTTTAAATCCTGATCGGGCTGATGTAATTGTACCGGCGGCAGAAATTTATTTGCATATATGCAAACATGCCAAGATTAAGTCGATTGTTGTTCCCAAAATCGGACTATCGGATGGTATTATTCATCAGATGTATGAAGAATATTTGAAAAAGGATAAAGATTTTTTAAAGAAATAGCCAGAAGCTATTCTTTAATTACCCCGTCTTCACATTCTTTTTCGAGTAGGTTTAAAAGCTCTCTTGCCTTTTTGTGATCTGTACTAAAATCAATATCTTTTTCGTATTTTAATGTATCTGTAGTTTGGTCGTATATGGCAATATTAGCAAAGTTGCTGCCATCGGCTATTTCTAATTTTTTAGAATAAATTTCTTGAAAAAGTTTAATGATTTTTTTGTTTGATAGTTTAGAAACACTGACTCTACAAAGCGTGTAACTATCAAAATCTTCAATGGAGGTGTTTACCATTGACATAACAAAAACATCATCATCATCAATCATGGGCTTGGATTTACAAGAGAATAACGTCAATAGCACGAATGCATGGAAAAAAAGTGTGATGATTTTCATATAATTCAGTTTTAGCGTTTCGATTGTTTTTTTATTTCATCTAATAAAAGCTGTTTTACATTTTTATTTTCACTAAAAGATATGTAATTGCCACCGCCTTCCGCACTCATTTTTTGCATTGTGCTTACAGCATTTTTTTCTTTGCCAAATCCTATGACCGATAATTTAATGCCTTTGTTTTTAAATGACTTAATCATTAATAAAAGTTGTGCTTCAGAATAGTTTGGGCTATTAAATATTCCATCTGTAGCTACGATGACCTGATTATTTCCGCCTTCTATAAAATTAGTAAAAGCTTGTTGGTAAGCGTTTTCAATTCCAAGCACCCCGTCGGTGGTTCCCTTGGCGATTAATGATTCAATAGCTGGCAGGATCAGGTCTTTTTTATCTCCGGGAGTATTCACCAACACTTCATTAGTTTTAGACGCAAATGTAATAAGTGTAATTCTATCAACACTTCGCAAATTTTCTGCCAAAATATGCATTGCTAATTTCAACGAGTCTATTTTTCCATTTTGTTTCATTGAACCAGATACATCAAGTAAAAGTACAATGTGATTGGCTTTATATTCACGGTAAGAAAACTCTGGTTTTTCATCGGGCAGTACCGGAATACTATCGGGTTTTATTGCCGGTTCTTCTTCATATACTACGTCTTTTTCTAACGGAACATCCAGTGGCGTCATTTCAATAATCAATGTACCCATGTCTTTTTTGATTCCTACAAATTCGGAGAAGGGATGGTATCCGTCAGCCTGAGCATAAATTCCATATACGCCGGGCAATAAACGTACTTTTACTTCACCATTTTTTTGAGAATAAAATTTTTCGCGTCCGATATTTACTAGTACAAGCGGGATGGGCTCTTTGGTTATTTTATTGATTACTTTGGCTTCGGTCCAGCTTTCTTTTATTTCATTTTTTAAAGATTGATTAAAATCGGGGCATTGGGTTAATGCATTTTCTGCCAACGATTTTATATTGCCTTTTACCGTAAGTTTTATAGGGGTATTGCTTCCGCTATAATACAATAATACATCTTCAGCAAATGGTCCGGTTTCTTGGGTGTAATAAAATATCCGTACCTCTCCTTTTTCAGCAGATTCAATTTTGTTGCGAGGATAATCTACCGTTATTTTTCGGCTAGTTTTAGGGGCTAAGATGTACTGGGCGTCAAACGAGGTGTTTTCAAATCTAAAAACAGCCGGTGGGTTGTCCCACGATTTTACTACCCCAAAATCTACCATAGTGTTTTCAAAAACAATACCCCGTTGGGCAAAAGCAATAAAAGAAAATAATACTCCTGATATAAAATAAAAAACCTTCGCAGCCATGATTCAAATCTAACTGCGAAGGTAAAAGATTATTGTGTTTAATTAGAACCGGAAAGAAAGTCCGGTATTCGCACCAATCATAATAGGATTTACTTTCACATCTTCTTTCATACTCCAGTTCATCAGCGAATAGCGGAAGGTAGGCTCGAAGGTGAAATACATCCACGGTGTAATTTGAACGTCCATGCCAGCACCTAATACTAAGTTAAAGTTGACGTTTCGGATGTTGGCAGTTTCGCCAAAGCGAACATATTCGGTTTGATTTTCGGCAAAAGCATCGTTACGAACAATAAACCCGGTACCAAAACCTCCGGTAAATAAGAATCCTACCCGAGATGAAGCAATTCTGTATTTAAACAGCACGGGCACTTCTACAAAACCGATGGTTTGTACTACTTGCTGTATCGGGCTTTGAAGCAGTGTTTGTTCAATATTGATAGTTGGGTCAACTTCCTGATTGTCTAAATTGGGATCTACACTAATACCTGTAAGCTCTCCGGCACTGGTCTGAACAGTTAGTGCAGAATCATATATGCCGGCTTGACTAAAAGGAATGGTTTGTAATTGTCCTCTAGTTGTAGAGTGGGTAATTTGATTATAGCTACATCCTATGTGTATGCTAATGTTTCTTGAAAAATTATACCCCAACAATACGCCTGCCTGATAACTAAATCGGGTAGTATGCTTGAACCGGTCATCGCCTCCCGGAACAATGGGGTCGTATTTACTTTCATCATTGAAAGAATTTCTTATTGCATACATGGGCGAAAAGAATGGGCTAACACTGAAAACAGGATAATAACTGCTTACCGGGTCTAACCCTTCATACAAATCAATAGTTTGTTCAGTTTTAGCAGTATCTTGCTTTGCAACTTCAACAGTTACTTCGCTATTCTGATTGCTTTTAGAATCTTCGGTTGCAGCATTATTCATTTCTGTTATAGACTGATGGTTCAGCGTAGGTAGTGTTTTTGAAACTTGCTTTTCGTGATGAATATCCTCGTTTACAAAAACAGTATTGTCGTCTTTTGATTGATTTTCATTAAATAAATCAACTTTTCGAGTGTTGCTTTCATTATTTTCAGGTGTACCCTCTTGCTTTAATTTTTTAGCAGCAACAGTTTTTTCTGTTTTGCTGTTATTATTTAAACTTATGGTGCTTGAATTGGTGTTTTTACCCGAAGTTGATTTTAATGATTGAGAGAACTCCAGGGTTGAAGATTCAACGTTAACTGTAGTTTTAGAAGAGAAAAGATTTAGGTTGTTATCAGCATCTTGAGGTTTGTTTATGGTATTTTCTGTTACCGTTAATTTATTGTTCTCAGATTGTAATAATAACTCATGATGTGTTTTTGCCAAAGGCTTAACTTCTGGTTTCTTTTGAATAGAATGTGCAATAAAATATCCTGCTGTAAAAGCAGCAATAACCGCAGCCCCAGAGCCAAGCATCCACCAAATACGTGTTTTTCGGTTATTGTCAGACTTGTCTAATGATGCATTGATATTATCCCAAACATAAGCTGGGGGAGTAACTTCATTGTGTTGCAGCGATTTTTTGAATATATCGTCAATGTTTCCCGCATTGTCGAGCTCTTGGCTGATGTTGTTCCATAGATGAGCCGGAGGCTCTACCTCATGGTTCTTCAGCTTGATTTTAAACAGCTCATCAATATTTGTAAACTTCTTTTCCATTGAGTTTAACTAACTATTTTTTTTTGAACTGGTTTGTAAAGTTTTGCGATTTCTTCTTGTAAAGCCGCTCTTGCTCTGGCCAACTGAGATTTCGACGTGCCCTCGCTGATATTTAACATTTCGCTAATTTCCTGATGCGAATATCCTTCAATGGCATACAAGTTAAATACCGTGCGGTATCCTGGGGGTAGTTTCTGAACCAGAGTCAGCAGCTCGTCGGCAGAAATATTACTTTCTATATCGTCGTATTTCAAGTTTTTGGCCACCGGATAAATATCGCCTACCGGAAGCAGGGGATTTTTTTTACGGAATCTTTCCAAGGCTGTGTTTATCATAATTCGACGAACCCATCCTTCGAACGAACCTTCGTGTTTAAATGCCCCCATGTGTTGAAATACTTTGATAAATCCTTCTTGTAAAATATCTTCAGCTTCGGTTGAATCTTTGGCATAGCGCAGACAAACCGCATACATTTTGGGCGCAAACATCTTATAAAAAGTATTTTGTGCCACTCGTTTACCGGCAATACATCCGCTGATTATTTCTTCTAAATTCTCCAAATTCAAAAACTATTTACATTCACCTTGAGACCAATATTTTATTCCTTCGGCATCGGCCCTGCAAGCATTGGAATATGTTTTTCCATCACAACCACATACCGGATTATAGTCCATAGTACATATCTGATCCGGCTTAGGGGTTCCTTTGCATTCCTTAACCTTTTGATTGTCACACTTTAATAAAAACAATCCAATAATTATTGCCAAATTAAGCTTCATAAAACTATATACATTGATGTAAATATAGCCATTTGGGTTGCATGCACTGTTCAAACAATGTTAATTTAGTAGCTTCAAACCCTGGAGAATATAATTATGAATGAATTTAAGTTTCAAATTATCAATAATATAAATTTGTTTGAGGCGGATTTGTCGCGTCCTATTGATCTTTCATTGCCGCTTCAAAATGGCAATTCCAATCCCACGGCATGGTATTGTGGGCCGGTAGTAATACGTGCGGTTGAAAATGAGTATTTTATAGGCGATGTGGCTCGGGGGGGGAGTGTAAATTTTAGGGATATATTTTTTAACCCGCATGGTCATGGAACACATACAGAATGTTTAGGCCACATTTCCAAAGAATTTTATTCCATTTATGAATGCCTTCAACGTTTTTTCTTTTTGGCCAAGCTAATAAGTATTGAACCTCAGCACATAGTTGGTGGCGATCGCTGCATATCATTAGAACAGGTAAAAAACTTAGCCGGTGATTTAACTGGGGTTGAGGCGCTAATATTTCGCACATTGCCTAACGATATAAGCAAGAAAACCCGAAATTATTCGAACACTAACCCGCCTTATTTTGAAGCCGCCGTGGGAGAATGGCTCAGAACTATGGGTATAAAGCATTGGCTCACTGACCTTCCGTCGGTTGACCGTGAAGAAGATGGCGGGGTGTTGGCAGCGCATCATGCGTTTTGGAATTATCCTCAACAGCCGGTTATTGATGCAACGATAACAGAGTTGATTTTTGTGCCAGATCTGGTTGCAGACGGTTTGTATTTGCTTAATCTTCAAATAGCTTCTTTCCATAATGATGCTTCACCATCCAAGCCGGTATTATATCCGTTAATGGTTAAAACACAAATATTATAAATGGCTTTGCCAAATAGCTCGTTTTTCTATTGCATAATTTGGTATGAATAAAACCCATTGGAATACATTGTGGTTTGCCGATGCATTGCCTGAAAAACTGATTTGTGAACTTATATGCCTTTCCTATCATTTGGTTGTAAAAAGTTTACTTAATAAAGGTACACAGGGAAAGAATGAAATAAAATACGTCATATGCATTATTGATTGTCAAATAATGAATACCTTTATTTGTTGCCAATCAATCTTAAACCTCTATACCAACCTGGGGATAATGCACCATGTGCATTATCCTTTTTTTATTTTTCCCAAATTATGGATAGAAATTTTCCAGATGCATCCAGAAAGATAAAGCACCTTTGTAACCTCTGTTTAGATAAAAAATTATAACCACAGTGAAACACAGAGAAAGAGAATCAAAAAAACATCTTTAACGGCGGTTGATGCAATCGAAGCTAAACCATTGATTGAACCCAAGTGGTTATTTCTCTTAATAGGCGGTTATTATAGAAATCAAAATAACTTTGTATGCTAACTGTTTTTCTATTGCATAATTTGGGTTAATAATGCGTTATTTTACTTGATGCTCAATATTTTTTGTACATTTGTACAAAATATTTCTGCCGCAGGCGGTTTCCACAAGATTCTACCTCCGATAGAATATATTATTCACAAAATACACTATAATTTAATTTAATGAAAACAGCTGCAAATCACGTAGTAAGCATTAGTTACCAGCTTACAGTAAAGGGATCTGATGTACTTGTAGAAAAAGTTACAGCAGATGATCCATTTGTATTTTTAATGGGTGCCGGCAATTTACTTGAAGCCTTTGAACAACAGTTAACTGGTTTATCGGTAGGAGATACTTTTGATTTTATATTGGAAAGCGAATATGCTTATGGGCCTATTGACGAAAATGCCATTGTAAAAGTTCCGGTGGAAGCCTTTTTTATCAACGGCAAGTTTGCCGATGATTTAGTAGTAGTGGGCGAGCCTATTCGCATGCAAGATCAAGATGGAAATCCGCTAATTGGAACGGTGAAAGAGCGGGGGTTAGAAGATGTAACCATTGACTTCAATCATCCAATGGCGGGTAAAGCCTTGCATTTCCGCGGAGAAATACTTGCTATACGCCCCGCTACTGAAGAGGAACTTGAACATGGGCATGTACATGGTTCAGATGGTCATTATCGTTAATTCAGATTAGATTACACTTTTGTCTGATACAAATCATTATTAAGTTTTTTATATTCTGTTTTTCTTGAATTTATTGGCTTGCTTATTAAATAATATACCGATGCAAGCCAATAAGCCTAAATTATGTAATAGAAATTTTGCTGATGTATCCAGAAAGATAAAAAATCTTTAGCATACACTGTATAATAAAAAAGTATAACCACAGAGAACCACAGAGAAAAAAGTAAAACAAATAAATATTTTTAACAACGTTTATTGCCATCAAAGCAAAACAATTGGTTGAACCCGGGTGGTTATTTCTGATTATCGGCGGTTTATACAGAAATCAAAATGACTTTGTATATTTTTATCCGGTTTTTTATTGGATTATTTGGTTTTAACTAATAGCGATTTCGGGTCTATTGTTCCCAACGGGAACAATCTTTTGGCTGGTGAAAATAATTCATCCCTAAAAATTGTCATTAGAATTTTAATATGCATCATAAAGAATAAATCAAAACCTATAAGGTCTTTGAAGGCCTTATAGGTTTGAAAAAGCATGTCATCATCAAATCTGCCGGGGATGGAAGTGGAAAGCCCGCAGGGGCGAAGCCCACAGGGCACGGGGTAGCGGGGCTGAGGGCACGAAGACACCGCTACCCCGATGCACTGTGTGGCTGAGCCCCGAGGACTTGGAACGGACAGCCCCATAGGCAGCCAGATAATAACTGCTAATAAAAACGCTACATAAGGGTTAAAATTTATATCGGGGGGAAGATTGGGTGTAATGAAGCTTTTTCATCCGCCAGTTTTTTTGTTATTTTACACGCTAAAAATTAACAAAATGAGTTACGAAGTTGGAATACCTTGCATTGATTTAGCCTTATACACGCATGGAAGTGCTGAACAAAAGCATGATTTTGTACAGCAGTTGGGCAAGGCCTATGAAGAAGTAGGTTTTGTTGCGGTAAAAAATCACGGGGTGCCGGAAGAGCTAATAGAAAGGTTATACAAAGAAGTAGAGCATTTTTTTAAGCTACCTACTGAGGTTAAGGTAAAATATGAAATTCCCGGGTTGGCTGGACAACGAGGATATACTTCATTTGGGAAAGAGCATGCTAAAGGGAGTGATGCACCAGATTTAAAAGAATTTTATCAGTTTGGTCAGGAAGTATTGGATGATGATCCGGTGAAGGGAGAATATCCTGAAAATGTGGAGGTAGCAGAAGCTCCTAATTTTGTTTCTACTCTGCGAGCAGCATATCGAGAATTTGAAAAATCAGGAAGTTATCTACTGGAAGCCATTGCCTTATATTTAGGTTTGGATAAAGACTTCTTTGTTCCATTTACTCATAATGGAAATTCCATTTTACGGGCTATTCACTATCCACCCATTAGCAGTGAGCCCAAATCTTCCATTCGGGCAGAACAACACGAAGATATTAATCTTATTACTCTGCTTGTGGGAGCATCGGCCGATGGATTGCAGGTGATGAATAAAAAAGGCGAGTGGGTAGATGTAAAAGCACTACCCGGACAAATTGTAGTAAATGTGGGGGATATGTTGCAGCGTCTTACTAATAACAAACTTCGTTCTACTACTCACCGGGTAGTGAACCCACCCCGTGAATTGTGGCATACCAGCCGTTTTTCCATTCCGTTCTTCCTGCATCCCAAAAGCAGCATGTCGTTAGCATGTTTAGAGTCGTGTATTGATGCAGACAATCCGAAGGCATACGAAGATATTACCGCCGGTGAATATTTAGATGAGCGGTTAGCAGAAATTGGATTGAAGAAATAATGTTAAACTTTGGTTGTACTATGGTACATCGTTTGCAAATCAGATGAATAATATTATTTTTGGAGAACTAACAGAAGTAATTTTTCTCATGAAACAACTAATATTTTATGCATTTGCATTTTTAATTAGCTCGATAGGGCTGTTAGCCCAGACTTCTTCTGATCGTGAAGATAAGAGTTGTTATACTATGTGGGCCAAAGCTTTTGAGATACGTGGCTCACATGAGATTAAAGATGGTTGGCATGATGGGGTGGTTCTTTCCATTCGTTCCGGTAGTCGAAACGATTGTTATACAGCCAAAGTGCAGGTTGAGAAAGGAGATATAAAAGATATATTCATCAAGTATGTGGATGGAAGATATGAGCCGTATTTGCCCAAATACAAGTACGACCAAAAAATTTCCATTACCAACGGAATTTCCAGAACTATGCAAACGGTGGATGATGAATTAGTGAATGTCATTTTTATTAATCATTTGCTGCCTAAAAAGCAGGCGTATGAAAAAGCTCCATTACCTACGCTGGATGATTTCTAAGGAAGTTGTATATGTGTTTTTTATCAGTTTGTTGCTCTTTGCTGTTTCTTGCAAGAGTAAAAGCAATTGCAATTGCCCAACGTTTGGCCATAGTTATAAAGCTTTGAGGGCGATTGAGCGTAATAGCTAGTTAAAAAAATATTATTCTAAAAAAGCTCTGTTCACAGGGTTTTTGGAGTTTTAATTTTCATAAAAGTTTATAGGAATTATACAAGTTATTAAGACATGGTTCACTATTATTCTCGGTAATTTCGGTCTAAAGGGGATGATAAGACCCAATTATGCATTAGAAATTTTTTTCGTAGGCATCTGCAAAGACAAAAAACCTTTGTA
>CALEWF010000218.1 GCA_937925455.1 uncultured Flavobacteriales bacterium
AGCAATCTTTAATGAATCACTCACCGTAAGTTTGGTTGCCATATTCGCGCCGGTACGCCAAAGTTTGTCATATGGCACTAAATCGCCAAATACTTTACGACCTTTGGCGCTGGGACGTGAATAAGTAATGCTTACATCTACCAATCCCACTTTTTGTGATACAGTGCTAAGCGGACTGGGTTGTGGCATATTGATTTGGGCCTGAAATGAAGTAGTTGGTGCTATGATTAGAAAGTATAAAATAATTTTTTTCATAGAAAAATATGATATTATGTGTTTATATTTGTTTTGGCACATAGTAACAAATCTATAAAAAATATGTTTAGTTACGCCCCGACGAAGGCGGAAAGCCCGGAGTGGCGAAGCCTGCGAATGCAGGAAGCAGCAGGGCTGACGGCAGGAAGACCCTGCTGCGACCATGCTGGCGCGGCTGAGCCGCGAGGACTTGCAGCCGTAGGCGGAAAAGGCGCATTCATATTATTTTTAATATTTCTGTGTGGTTTTTATTCATGGAATTATGCCCAAAACTATACTCAAACCGTAAAGGGGCGTGTAACAGACCGAGATACCAAAACCCCCTTGCCTGGAGCTACCGTGGTGATTTTGAGAACCAATCCGCAACTTGGTACTACCACCGATGAAGAAGGCTATTTTAAACTGGAAAAAGTACCGGTAGGACGCTATGATATACGCATAACATATTTAGGATACGAAGAAGTAACCTTGCAACAGTTGAATGTAGCCACAGGCAAGGAACTGGTGCTAAGCATTGAAATGGCAGAGCGTGTGAAGGAAATAGAAGGAATAACCATTAGCGCCCATGCCGAAAAGGAAAAACCGCTGAACGACATGGCCACAGTAAGTGCCCGAACCTTTAACGTAGAAGAAACGCAACGGTATGCAGCTAGCTTTAATGACCCGGCTCGGATGGCGGTATCGTTTGCCGGAGTGAGCACAAGCAACGATGCTAGTAATGAAATTATAGTACGAGGTAATTCGGCTCGGGGGATGTTGTGGCGAGTGGAAGGTATTGAAATTCCTAATCCTAACCACTTTAGCAACGGAGAAGGTGGTTCGGGAGGTGGTATAAGTATTTTGAGCAGTCAGGTACTGGGCAGTAGTGACTTTTTTACAGGTGCTTTTCCGGCCGAATATGGCAATGCCTTGTCGGGGGTGTTTGATATTCGCTTTCGGAAAGGTAATTACGAAAAGCGTGAATATGCATTTCAGGTTGGGGTGCTGGGATTGCAGGCTTCGCTGGAAGGACCGTTTAGCAAAAAATACAACGGCTCATACTTGGTGAATTATCGCTATTCTACCTTGGTGTTGCTCAATGCCCTTGGATTAAAAATTGTGGACAATGCCTTGGTGCCCGAATTTCAAGATTTGAGTTATAACTTTTATTTCCCTACGAAAAAGGCCGGAACCTTTACCTTTTGGGGCTTGGGTGGAATATCGAAAGCCGGAGAGATTGCAAAAAAAGATTCGCTGCAATGGGAACGACGGAGCGACCGATTTGAAGACCATAATTTTCAAATTATAGGAGCAACGGGTATTACGCATACCTTTTTATTTAAAAATCAAAAAACGTATTTAAAAAGCATTGTTGCATTTTCGGGAGATAATTTGGAATATCGGCTTGATTCGCTGGATAATTCTTACACAGCACATACAGCCTATCAAGACCGATATACCTATTATACAATAAGAGCTAACGTATATGTAAATCACAAATTCAATGCAAAGCACGTATTACGGGCTGGAGCTATTTACAGTGAATATTTTTTTAATATTTTATCTAAAGGGTTAATATTACAAACAGGACAAACCGGAACATTTGTAGATGAAGGAGGGCATACCGGGCTACTGCAAACCTATGCCCAATGGAAATTCAGGATTACCAATAACCTAGATTTGAATACAGGATTTCATCAAACCTTGTTTTTATTAAATAACCGATTTGCAATTGAACCCCGCATGGGCTTGCAATGGAACGTAAAACCAAGGCACAGTATAAATGTGGGAGCCGGCATGCACAGCAGAATTGAGCCTATATCTACATACCTTAGCAGAAATTATACAGATAGTGTAAATTATACACTACCCAATAAAAATCTGGATATAACCAAGGCAATACATACCGTAGCGGGCTATGATTGGTCGTTTGCAGAAAATATGCGATTAAAAACAGAAGTTTATTTTCAATACTTATACGATGTACCTGTAGATACCACAAACGGAAGTATAATTAGTATTTTAAATGCAAGTGCCGGAATTAACCGCATCGTTTATTCAAATAATGGATCAGGAAGGAACTATGGATTGGAAATTACGCTGGAAAAATTCTTTTCAAAAAATTATTTCTTTTTACTCACTGGATCATTATTTCAATCAGAATATAATATGGGCAATGGAATTTGGTATAATACACGATTTAATGGAAATTATATGCTGAATGTACTTGGAGGATATGAAATACGATTTGGGAAAAGTAAGCAAAGTAGCTGGGGGATAAACGGAAGAATTATATGGCGAGGTGGAAACCGCTATACACCAATAGACACCACCGAATCTATATTGCAAGGAAGAGAAGTTGTTTATGTGGAACAAGCCTTTAGCAAAAAAGTTCCGGATTATTTTCGGTTTGATATTTCTACCAATATTCGATTTAATTTTAAGAAATGGGCATTTAGTATTTCGGCAGAAGTACAGAATGTTACAAATCGCCTGAACATTAATCGATACTTTTACGACCCATATACACAAGAAGTTCGTACAGCGTTTATGTTTGGCACCATGCCGGTATTTAATTTCAAGTTTGAGTTTTGAAGTAAAGATTTTTACTTTTAGCTATCTTTATAGGGGTAATATGCAATAATTGAAAGATTTGAAAGTTATTCCCATTAAATATATTATGTACAAAATCAGAACAATATACGTAGTAATATCGTTTGTACTGTCCTTTCAGTTTTTTATAACTTCATGTAACCAAATTTCAGAAGGTCCTATTAGTCAAATCAGTTTTTCAAAAGATACAGTTCTCTTTGATACGGTTTTTACACAGATGGGATCGCATACCGAAGTATTTTTAATAAGAAATAACGGGAATAAAACAGTTAAAATAGATAAAATATACATAGGCGGGCTAAACGCATCACCTTTCCGTTTTAATGTGAACGGCTATTCAGGTAATGCTAATAATGAAGTGTTAGATATAGAGATAGAAGGTAATGACAGTTTGTATGTATTTGTAGAAGTTACATTAGACCCTGTGAATCAAAACAATCCATTGATTATAATGGATAGTGTAATAATACAAAGCGGAAATGAAAGTAAACGAAATATATTAGTTGCTTTCGGACAGGATGCCTATTACTTCTACCCTACCGATACCCTGAGCAGTTCCGGCATCCCCTATTCTATTATTCCCTGCGATATGGTATGGACAGCTGAAAAGCCTTATGTAATTGTTGGCTGGGCCGTAGTAGATAGCGATTGCAAATTAACCATAGAGCCCGGTGCACGCATTCATTTTTTTAATAATGGTGCATTGTGGGTGTATAAAGATGGCACATTACATGTATTGGGCGAAAGAGATAATCCGGTAGTATTTGAAGGAACAAGATTGGAATATAAATACCGTGAAACACCCGGCCAATGGAATAGAATACTTATTAACGAAGGTAGTACAGATAATATCATTCGAAATGCCATTATAAAAAATGGATTTATAGGTCTTCAATGCGATAATTTAGATGCCATCACCGGAACACCGGGAACGCCCAACCAGCTTACTTTGGAGAATGTACAAATACGTAACATGAGCGGATTGGGAATTTATAGTAATAATTATAACATTCGGGCATTTAACCTGCTGGTGAATAATTGCGGGCAGTATTCTACCGTGTTTGCTTTTGGCGGAAATATTGAATTGTACCATTCTACCATTGTAAATTATTGGAGTAGAAGTACCCGACGTTTTCCAGCTCTTTTCATGAATAATTTTTATGTACGTCCTTCAGATAATGTGGTTTTATCGCTACCGCTAAATGCGAAGTTCTATAATAGTATTTTTTATGGTAATGCTGAGAATGAAGTGGGATGGGATAAGGTATATTCCACAGCACTTAATTTTACATTCAATCATTGCTTGCTGAAAATTGACCCAAATACCAACACGAGTGATGTAAATTATTTTAATCAAATTATAAAAAATGCTGATCCTCGATTTGAAGATTCGTTTAATCAAGACTTTCGGATAAAAGAAAATTCAGCGGCCATTAATCAAGGCAATCCGAACTATGTAACCCAATATATCACAAAACTTTTATTTGATTTAAAAGGAAGTAACCGCTTGTGGGATGGAGCACCAGATTTAGGGGCGATGGAGCGGTAGAAAATGAAGAATCGTTCACTGATTATATTTTTTTATTATCCTATGTGCTTCACCATTTCCTACACTAATAAAGACAAGAAAAAGCTGGAAAAGATTACTCAGGCTAAATTTCAGGATACAGAACCAGAGATACCTGTTTATTACGTTGCATCAGGATTTATGCATCCCAAATGGCCAATAGTAACTTCGCAACGGCCGGACATCATTCAATTATATCGCTGGGGTCTGATTCCTGTGTGGACACCTAATACCAAATTAGCTACTGAATATGAAAACAATAACCTGAATGCACGTAGCGAAACTATTTTTGAAAAAAAAACTTTTTATTCAGCAATACGAAAACAGCGCTGCATTATTCCAGTTACCGGTTTTTTTGAATGGCGTGAAGTAAATAAACTAAAATATCCCTATCATATTCAGCTTAAAAATGAAGAACTCTTTTTTTTAGGGGGTATTTATGATAGCTGGGTTAATAAAGAATCAGGCGAAGTATTAAATACCTTCAGTATTATAACTACCCCTGCCAATCCACTAATGGCAAAAATTCATAACCGCAAACAACGTATGCCATTTATATTAAACCATGAACAAATCAGTACATGGCTCAATCCCAACCTGAATGAAGTTATCATCAAATCCATGATGCAACCCTTTGATGAACATCTTTTGAAAGCTTATACCATCAGTAAACGTATTACCAGCAAAACATCAGACCCTAATGTACCTGAAGCATTGGAACCGATTGAATACCCGGAATTATCGCAAAATTTTTATTAGAATTTTAATCATATTATTTTATGAGGGGGCAGTCGCGTGTTTCTCCGCCTTGTAGGGGAGGATTCACCCGCTACTCCGATAACCTTAGCGTCATCCTATGTTTGCATTTTAAAATTAAATTAGGATGTTTTCTATCAAGTAAATAAAAGTTAATATTATACCATTGAAAAAAGAAAAGAAGGGAAGGAGCAAAACATTATTCGTCATTGCGAGGGCGACAGCCCGAAGCAATCTGTATGCTTGATAGCTTCATTGCGACCCGCCTTTTGCGGGGAAGCAACCGGTATGCTACAATGCATACACCACCAAGTTCCAACTACCAAAACGCATTATCAATGCGGTTTGAAACCTACACACCCTCTACCCCAATTATCAATTA
>CALEWF010000219.1 GCA_937925455.1 uncultured Flavobacteriales bacterium
TTTCATCAAATGGATGAACCAATACAGTTCATCTTTTTTTGTTTCGTTTATTTTTTGCTTCAAATTTCTTTTCAAAAACCGTTCTTCAAATCCCTTTTTTATTTTTTCCTATACAAAAAATTAGTTGTTAAGGATTAACTATTTAATAAAATTCCGACAGTACATGTGATGATTTTTTTCATTTAAAAGTACTTTTTCTAAAATCAAAAGTATTTTCAATGTGTTAGATTAATGAAAAGTTAATATGAATTTATTATTATTAAAGTAATTTAAGAATAAAGAAAAAGTAACTATTGATTTTTCCTTAATACAAAATTTTGACCCAAATATACTCTTCGTACTTGTTCATCTTCTGCTAATTCCTCGGCAGTACCTTGTTTTAAAATCTTTCCTTCAAAAAGTAAATAGGCTCTGTCGGTAATACTTAGTGTTTCATGTACATTATGATCGGTGATTAAAATACCGATGTTCTTTTGTTTAAGTGAAAATACAATTTGTTGTATGTCTTCTACTGCAATCGGATCAACTCCGGCAAATGGCTCGTCCAATAAAATAAATTTAGGGTCAACAGCTAATGCCCTGGCTATTTCTGTTCTTCGTCTTTCACCGCCTGAAAGAAGATCACCCCGATTTTTTCTTACCCGAGTTAAACCAAATTCTTCTAACAGCATTTCGCATCGTTCTTTTTGTTCTTTTTTAGTAAGCTTAGTCATTTCTAAAACTGCCAAAATATTATTTTCAACACTTAGCTTTCTGAAAACTGAAGCTTCCTGAGGTAAATAGCCAATCCCTTTTCGAGCACGTTTGTACATGGGTAGTCCGGTAATTATTTCATTTTCCAAATATATTTCACCGGCATTAGGACGAATCATTCCTACCATCATGTAAAAGGTAGTAGTTTTCCCTGCACCATTAGGACCAAGCAAACCCACAATTTCACCCTGATTAACATGCAGGGTTACATTGTTTACTACGGTTCTGCTTTTATATGTTTTTATTAAGTTTCTTGCTCCAAAAATCATAGCTGTAAAAATACACCACCTTGAATACCCCAGTTAATGGCTTGTGGAAATAAAAGTTGTCCGGGATTATTCGGGTCAGCTTCTCTTCGATAGGTTAGTCGCCAATTAAATTGTATGTATAGGATGTTAAAAATATTTTCAATGCCGGCATTTAATTCAATATAAGGAATGTGTTTTCCGGTAACGGGATGTTTTAGTTCATAGGTATTGGCCGGAAGCCGAATAAAGCTTTTGTTTTCTTCTGAAATACTTCCCATTAATAATTTTATTCCCATAAATTCCCGGAGCTTTAATTTCCTAACACCTGGAATTTTATTGAAGAAAAATCCATCGAAGTAATGTTGATATTTAAATGAAAACCATTGGTCGCTCACAAACTCAAAATAATTCATGATATTAAATGAGTTGATCATATCGGCCATATAGGTATCATTCCCTAAATGTATTTCCATGAAGGGATAAGGCACTTGTCCGAAAATTTTTCCTGCGGCAAGCTCATAAAAGCCTGTTCCTATGGGTTTGATACGAATTTTGTCATAAATGCTAAATTTTAGATTATGATACGTGAAATCAGAGCCTAATACGTCTTTAATACTTACGGCATAGGTAAATTTAATGGTAGGCCATCGGCCTCTAACGACTCTACGTTTGTTTCTGCCTACTAAAAATTTTTGCCCATAAGCAAAGGTTGTTTCAAGTTGTATTTCTGTTTTTCTGAACTTATCTATATTCGTTGTTCCGTTAGCGTCTGGAGTGATTCTATCAAATTTTAGCGTGGGTGTTTGATAGATTTCAAACCAAGTAAATGAAATTCGGTTGTTTAACCCGCTAAACCAATCATGCTCATAAAATATATTGACTTTGTTTACGTAGGATAAATCATTTAATGATCGTCGCCTTAAAAATGAACCTAAAAAGTTATCTGCCCTCCATTGAGTACTGCTTAATCCTAATTGATCTACATCCATCTGGGCTTTAATGCCAATCATTCGCCAAGGATTTTTCGACTTATTAAAATGATAAGTAGAATACAAATCCCATTTCCACCGATTGTCTTTTGTTCCATAGGTTATGTGCCCTTCCAAAATCCACCGTTTGCTTACTTTGTTTCCGGTTCTGCCTCCTAACCTTATTCGGTGACCTTCTAAACCATTGTAGCTGTACATTTCATATACTGGGCCAATGGCAAACCAACCCAAGTCTAAGTATCCACTTCCAACCAAATCGCCAACTTTATAAAAAAATTTGTAGAGAGGGATTTTTTTTACTGAATCCGCATTTTCATATATTTTCTTTTCTTTTAATGTTAATGAATCGTGCCTGTTTTCTTTCCAGAAATTTTCATCTTTACGTATTTCTTCGCTAAGTGTGATATCATCCGGAAGTTTTGTAAATAGTTCAGAAGGCGGTTGGTTAATCTTATAGTTTTTAAAGCTGCTGGTTTTAATAATAACGATTCTGAAATTTTCTGATTTGGGTGCTATATTCATGGTAAAGTCCACAAAATCCCGTGGGTTTAAATCTACTCTTGCTACTTCTTTATCAATCACCCACTTCCCGTTTACTTGTTTGTAATCTACCGATATTTCAAAATTTGCCATAATGTTGATATTGGCTTCCGGGTTCATTTTTAAATGCAGCGATTTAATTGCAAACGTCGTATCATGAATCCATACATGCCCTATATAAATTTGTTCTTTCGGTAATCGGGGTTTTAGTTCAATTTTGTAGCAGTAATGATTGTCAATTACAGCAGTATCTGTTAAATAAAATTTATAGAACGTTAATCCCACAGGCGAAAGCGGGCCGATAAAGTTTTTACCTAATACTAATTGGTTGTCATCATAAAAATTAAATTCAGTATAAACAGAGCCCAGCAATTGAAAAAAATTATTATTTTCTACTCCCGAAATATTGGCTGCTTTAATGTATTCTTTGACTTCTGCCCCAAGTTTTTTATAGATGTCAGAGAGTGTTTCTGAAATTAAAAACGGGTAATGAGGTTCTCCGTTAATCGTATCTGCATTATCAAATACGAATTTAAAAGGCTTAAGTAATTTTTGATTTTTAAATTTTTCGGTAAGTCGGTATAAGTTAAATTGCGTTTTTACATACGATTCTGCTTCGTAGCTTTCATATCTTTTCATATCATTTTCCCAACGATGAGACCGGGCACTGTCTATTAACATTTCTGCCGGGTTGCCGGTATATTTGATTTCTATGGTTTGTAGCTCAATTCCTTCATCTTCTAATTCCACGGTTATTTCTTGTTTTTTACCATATTCAATAGGAACCTCTTTGGGTTTGTATCCTAAAAAACTTACTCGAATGGAGCTTACTTTTTTTGTGGTAGTAAGTGTAAAATAACCGTTTTCATCGGTTACCGTTCCAATGGTTGTACCGGTAAAAACCACATCGGCAAATGGAATGGAAAAATCTTTCCCTTTTTCCATAACTCTGCCTTTTACAGTTGTAGTTTGCTGGGCATTGGCCGAAAACGCCAGTGTGAACAATATTATAATGGTATGTACAATGCGATTATTCACAGGGTTGTTGACTATTTGCTTCTATTTCTTCCCAAAATTCTAAAGCTCTCCGGGTATGCGGTATAACGATGGTGCCGCCAATAATATTTCCTACAGCCAGTATTTCAAATAACTCTTTTCGGGTTACTCCATGTTCATGGCATCGGATGAGATGATATTTTACACAATCGTCACAACGCAACACCAGCGAGGCAACCAGCCCAAGCATTTCTTTGGTTTTAATGCTAAGTGCTCCCTCCTGGTAGGTTTGCATATCCAAATTAAACAAACGTTTAATTACTAAGTTATCTTCAGCCAGAATTTTTTCATTCATCCGGCTTCTGTATTCATTGAATTGTTCGAGATTTTTTCCCATAAATTCCGATTGCTAAAATACCTCAAATATTTACTTGTTTTTAATGCTTATTCTTCATTTTTCATTTTTTTTTTGGATATACCCGGTTATTTTTCCACTCCAGTTGATAATTGGGGCTTTTTCGTATTTCTGTAATGATGGATGGCTATTCCCGGTATGCTTTTTTACCAAGTCATAGGCTATGAAATATTGCGGGCCCATTTTCCCGTCGTCTGTTTTTATGGCTGCTCCCAGTTTCTTTTGAAGAAAAGTGATTCCATATACACCTTCTGCTCCTGTTTTCCCTATCACATGGTTTCCTAAAGCTTCTGATAATTCTGTACAAAAGCGTTCTGTTCCAGCTATCATCATCGGATGAGCTTTGATGCTATGAATAACCTGCATGGCGGCTTCAGTCCAACGAGAATCTATTCGTTCTGGAGTTGAAAGATTTTTAAATGCTACCGCCAATTGATAAAGTGTTAACGCAAAATTAGGTGCTGAGCATCCGTCAATACCTACAGGAAGCTGGTTGGGGTGTGTTTCTGCAAATTGTGCAATGCATTGTTTTATTTCTTGTTGTAAGGGATGATTTAAATCCAGATAGTTTTCTGTGGAATATCCTTTCAGTTTACAGTAAGCTAAAAATCCTACATGTTTCCCTGAGCAGTTGTTATACAAAGGCGAAGGGATTTTATGTTCAGCAAAAAAATTTCTACTGTCTTTTTCCCGATAAGGTGGATGAAAACCACATTGCAACATACGTTCGTTTAGTCGAGCTTTTTCCATAATAGATTGAATGACTTCAATGTGACGCTCCTCCGCATTATGCGACGCACACATCACTGCAATTTCTTCATCTGTAAAGTTGAAATATTTTTTGCCATCTGCTGCCAGTAGAGGTAATGCCTGAAAAAATTTCAAGGCTGAGCGTGGAAAAATAGGATTGAAAATATTCCCGGCCCTATCAATGATTTCGTTTTGTTCATTAACTACACAATAGGCTCCACGGTAAAAACTTTCTGTTAATTCAGCACGGGTACTAATAACAAGAATTGGATTTGTCATTTGAGAAATTATTCGGAAAGATAGTGGAGAAAATACCGAACTATTTTAATAAAATAAAAAAACCCGAGGTTCCGGTAGTGTTTTTCATATTGTCTTCCTTTTTAACTTGGTTCTTAAACTAGATTTTATCAGGGTTGGTTTAATGATAAATTTTTAGGATTGGTTTAAGAAATAACTACCGGACCTGCAGGTTTCCTCCCACTATGAAAACGATTGTAAGAACGGTTTTGAATTTTACACTACAAATGTAGGGTAAACAATTTTTTTGTTCTTACACTAATTATTAAATAACTAATTCGAATTAGTAAACCAATAAAACTGTTTAGAATTTATTGAGGATAATTAAAAAGTTATCTCGGTAATTCTTTGATAGCGGAACGTTTGAATTGTCGGAAAGTATTAGGTATCCTCCATCTGCTTTTTGATATTGTACTATATGATCAATATTTACCAAATGCGATTGATGAACTCTTACAAAGCCATGATCACATAGCATTTCGTCATATTCTTTGAGTGTTTTGCTAATAAGAAATTCGCGATTTCGTGTAAGATAAAAGGTGGTATAATTACTTTGTGATTGAAGGCGGATAATTTCATCCAATGCAAAAAACTGAATACCTCCTTGGATCGGAAGTCCGATTCTTCGAAGTTTTTTATCCTTTGGTTCGCTCAAGTTATTTAGAAGATAATCCAAGCGATTATTTAGTTTATTTCCCTTTATTCTTTCTTCAGCACGCTGAACAGCTTCTTTTAATTCTTCAATATCTATGGGTTTTAATAGATAATCAATGGCCGAAAATTTAAACGCCTTAATAGCATAGTGATTGAATGCAGTGGTAAAAATTACTTCGGTTGATGTGTTTTTGATGGCTTCTAATACATCAAAGCCACTGCCTTCGCCAATTTCAATATCCAAAAAAACCAAATCGGGATGAGTGGATTGAATCAGTTCAGTAGCTTCTGTAACAGATTCTGCACTACCAATAATTTGTACCTGCGGGCAATAATTATTCAGAAAATAGCTAAGATTTTCTCTGGCATTTAATTCATCATCTACTATAACTGCTCTAATCATAAATGGGATGGATGGTTAAATTTAACATTAAATATAATATTTTTTATTGAAAAAAAGGGTTTGAATGAATTTCTTCACCAATTTTTGTAGAAGGTCCATGCCCTGGATACACGATGGTTTCCGCTGGAAGCACAAAAAGCCGGTTTTTTATATGGTGAATTAGCGTATTGTAATCTCCTCCGGGAAGGTCGGTTCGCCCGATACTACCAGCAAATAGTACATCTCCCACCATGGCTATACCTGATTCTGGTTGATAAAAAATTATACCATCAGCAGAATGTCCGGGGCAATAGATAACGTCAAAAGTTATATTACCCAAATTTATCTTATCTCCATGTTCTAACAATTGATCAGGTTGTGGGCAAGCCTCTAATGGTATTCCATACATTTGTGATATAAGCGGTTGCATGCGAATCCCTTCAGGGGCTAATGCATGAGCTAATATGGGGATATTAAATTGCTGCTTAATAAACGAAACGCCAAATATGTGGTCCAAATGGCTATGTGTGAGCCAAATAGCTTGTGGCTTAAGTTGGTTTTTTCGAATGTATGAGGTCAATTCTTCTTTTTCTTGTGCATGATAGCATCCCGGATCTATGATAATGCAAAGATTGTCGCTATCACTCAAAATATATGTGATTTCGGCAAAAGGATTGAATTCAAAAGCCTGAACTTTAATCATAAAAATTACAAAAGCTCAAAATTCTATATTTCATTCTATAACAGAAAGAATTTTATCTTAGTACATTCGTTAAACTTTCTGAAATTGTGAAAATGGATATTACTACAATTTTAATTCTTGCTTTGACAGGTATATTAGCCGGATTTTTGGGCGGAATGGTTGGGGTAGGAGGGGGAATAATCATGGTACCGATGATGGTATATGCCATGCATTTGCCTCAACTCACAGCCCAAGGTATAAGTCTTTCGGTGTTGATGATTCCGGTAAGTTCATTTGCCGTTTATAATTATTACAAAGCCGGAGCGCTTACCAAGCAACATTTTATTTATACATTAGTTATTGCAATTTTCTTTGCCGTTGGTACGTTTTTGGCATCCCGTATTGTGGTAAGGCTCGATCCTCAAATGGTGAGAAGAATATTTGCCGTGTTTATGATTGTAGTGGCCATTAAAATGATATTGGGTAAATGAAGGCATCCGATTTTTTAGAAGCAGCAACTAAAATTCATCCTCGGCTTATTGAGATTCGGAGGCATTTGCATATGCACCCGGAGCTTTCTTTTCAAGAAAAAGAAACAGCAAAATATATTACCCGTTTGCTTAAAGAGTGGGGAATAGCTTACAATTCGGGAATTGCTGGAACCGGTATAATGGCTGAATTGCCTGGTAAAAGCAAACGAACCATTGGAATTAGGGCGGATATGGATGCCTTACCTATTTTTGAAAAAAGTACCCATGAATATGTGTCGAAGAATTCAGGAGTAATGCATGCCTGCGGGCATGATGTGCACATGGCTTGTGCATTGGGTGCAATGTTATTGCTTCGTGAATTGGAATTACCACATAACATTCGGTTTATTTTTCAACCTGGGGAAGAAAAATTACCCGGTGGAGCTGGCCTTATGATTGCCGAAGGTGCAATCAAGGGTATTGAAAAAATGCTTGCACTACATGTTTATCCCAATTTATCTGCTGGGCAGGTGGGGTTTAAGCCCGGAAAATATATGGCATCGAGTGATGAGATATACATAAAAGTGATAGGAAAGGGCGGTCATGGGGCATTACCGCACTTAAATCATGACCCCGTTGTTGCCGCCTCTCAAATGGTCATTGCATTGCAGCAGATTGTATCTCGTTCAGCTCCGCCTAATATTCCTTCCGTATTGTCTATTGGCAGATTTATGGCAGAGGGTTCTACCAATGTTATTCCAGATGTAGTACAATTGGAAGGTACCTTTCGTACCATGGACGAATCTTGGAGAACTTTGGCACATGAAAAAATCCATCAAATTGCTAAACATACCGCATCAGCTTATGGCGTAATGGCAGAAGTGGATATTGTGAAAGGGTATCCGGCACTGATTAATGATGAAGTGTTTACCCATCGTTGTATAGAATTGGCAAAAGAACTTTTGGGGGAAGAACACGTAAAATCACTTGAAATTAGAATGACGGCTGAGGATTTTGCCTTTTATTCACAACAAATTCCATGTTGTTTCTTTCGGTTGGGTACTGGAAGCGAGGAAAAAAATACTCTGCATTCAGTACATACGCCGTATTTTGATGTGGATGAAGATGCATTGATTACAGGAAGCGCCACACTAGGGTGGTTGGCATTTCACACCTGATTATTCATTGCCGTTAGCCATATAAAACAAGCTTACAGACAAGGGCCACAAATAAATTAAATAACCTAAGTGTACTTCTGAAGGGAAATGCATGTATAAAAAATATAATGTAATAATAAAAATAAGTGCAGCAGATAGTACAGTAAGTATTGAGTTTTTAAGAAATCCTCCGCAGATTAGTAAAATTCCTGCTACCACATAAACAAAAGAAATTACATCATCTCTTTGTTGAAAATTCACCGTTTTTATGGCCGGCCATTGCATATAAAGTAAAATAATGGCTAAAGAGCAACGCATAATCCAAAGCGCAGCAGGCAAAGCAGCATTTAATGGTTTCATAATACAAATTATCAAACATCGAATATACAAGGATGTGGATTTATAAAAATGAAAAAGCCCTACAGGTTATTAACCGTAGGGCTTTAATTATTTTTATACGAAAATTAGTTTAACATAATTACGCAGTAACGTGAATTTTTCCAGAACTTTTGGGCATCTGTAATGATGAGTTTTTCTACTTTTCCGTTCACGCTTTCCAGCGTATATGAATCTTGTGGGTGTGAAGATTTTAAGGTTACTTTCTTAGCTCCAATTTTTATTTCATTCAAAGTACGCAAGTCAGCTTTAGTAAAATAATTCATGTTTACATCAGATGCTAGCTTAGCGCCTGCTTTTACAGCAAATGCCCCACCTTTGTCTAATACTTTATTATCTACAAGTTCTTTAAATGTACCCATTGCATAATAAACAGTATTTAGTTCTTCTGTTTGTTTTGCTATGGTTTCTTTGTTTGATGCATTTTCTAAAGCCAGTTTATCGTACGAAGCAGAAAGATTTTCCAGTTCAATGTTCAGACTTTCCAATTGAGCTTTTAAATTGGCAATCTCTTTATCTTTTTCATCAATTAGCTGCTGCATATTGGCAATCATCTTTTCAAGTTCTGCCATTTTTTTGTCACCTTTTTTTATTTTACTTCGCAGCGCCTCAAGTTTTTCCTTATTTTCAGCCATCATTTGGTCAATGAGCATGATGTCTTCCTGAATCAGAGTCTTTTTGTCGGCTGAGATTTCTCCTCCTCCGGAAGAAGATTTTGTAATTATGCCTTGTTTACGTTTAATTTCCTGCAAGCTTTCAAAAATTTCATTAATATCTGCATAATACATATCAGAAGAAGCCATAGCATCAGCACTAAGACTTTTTAGGCTGTCATTTTCACGGCGAATACGTTCTAATTCCGCATTTGTTCCTCCTCCGCATGAAGCAAGAGCTATTGCGGTAATTAAAAGAAGAATGTAATTTTTCATAATTGATAAATTTTTTGCAAAGGTACATAGTATTATCTCATAGTTTAAAATATTTCATTTGTTTCAAAATTGACATTAGAATATTTTAACACTGTTGTCCGATAAAAATTTTAAACATCATGTTTCAATAGAATTTTTATTATCAGGCTGCCTATGGGGCTGTCCGTTACAAGTCCTCGGGGCTCAGCCACACAGGGCATCGGGGTATCGGTGTCTTCGTGTCCTCAGCCCCGCTACCCCGTGCCCTGTGGGCTTCGCCCCTGCGGGCTTTCCACTACCATCCCCGGCAGTCCGCCCCGCAGGGTCGGATGATTTGAAGATGAGAGGATTTTGGCGTCTTTGCAAGCAGAACGAAAAGGAATGTGCTTTTGTAGAAAAAAGTTGCTTCGGGCTATTGCCCTCGCAAAGACGATAAAATTATTGAGGCAGTGGGTGAGTCCACCTCTACAAGGAGGATGAACACGTGTCTGCTCCCCAAAAAAATAATATCGAAATCCAATTTTTAATAATTGAACGAAATGTTTATATTACAAATCATTTTTGAGTTTTTATACTATGATTTCTGATCATCCGATTATACTATATGATGGGGTGTGTAATTTGTGTAATGCATCGGTTCAGTTTATTATTAAGCGAGACCCCCATGCAAAATTTCGTTTTACTTCATTGCAATCAGAATTAGGCAAGAATTTAATTCGGCAAGCTGGATTGGAATCAATGAAATTAGATTCAGTCGTATTATTATACAAAAATAAAGTGTACACCCAATCAGATGCAGCATTGAGAATTACCAAGATGTTAACTGGATTATGGCCAATTTTTTATTTAATGATTATTATTCCAAAGCCGGTACGAAATTATTTTTATAATCTAATAGCTCGAAACAGGTATCGTTGGTTTGGGAGAAAAAATGAATGTATGCTTCCTGCGCCAGAACTTAAACATCGTTTTTTGAGTTAGTTTTTTCAGGATGAAAATATTGCCAAACCAATTTTGCTTTATGATTCCCAATTTCCTCTGCTAATTCATCCAACGAAGTTTCTTTGATTCGTTTCACTGATTTGAATTTTTTTAATAGTGCTTCTACGGTTTTATTTCCAATACCTTCAATAGCTTCTAATTCAGATTTTATTAATCCTTTTTGATGCCTTTTTCGATAATGGGTAATACCAAACCGATGCGCTTCGTTTCGCAAATGTTGAATTACTTTGAGAGTTTCTGATTTTTTGTCAATATACAATGGTAGCGGATCTCCCGGAAAATAGATTTCCTCCAATCGTTTGGCGATTCCAATTACTGTAATTTTCCCCCGCAATCTTAGTTGTTCAAGCGCTTCTACAGCAGCTCCCAATTGCCCCTTACCCCCATCAATTACAATTAGTTGGGGTAATTCGCCACCTTCTTCTATCAAACGGCTGTATCTTCGATAAATCACTTCCTTCATGGTGTCAAAATCATTGGGTCCTTGAACGCTTTTTATATTAAAATGACGATAGTCTCTTTTACTTGGGCGAGCATTTTTAAAGCATACCATAGCCGATACCGGATATGCACCTTGAAAGTTGGAGTTATCGAAGCATTCAATATGTATTGGCAATTCTTGCATTCGCAGGTCTTTCATCATTTGCTGCAAAATTCGCCGGGTATGAGCTTCCGGGTCTTTAATGGATAGTTGTTTAATTTTATCTTGGATGTAGTATTCCAGATTTCGAAAAGATAAATCCAATAATGTTTTTTTTTCACCTCGTTGCGGAATGGTATAAATAACATCCGGAATTTCAGATTCGGGTAAAAAAGGAACAATTATTTCTTTCGATTGGCTTTGAAACATGTTTCGTAATTCAAAAATTCCAAGTGATAATAATTCAGCAGGTGTTTCATCCATGCGTTTTTTCAGTTCCAAGGTGTGCGACTGCACAATGCTTCCACTTAAAATGCGTAGATAGTTTATGTACATAGAGTTATCGTCTTCTTTGGCGCTGAATACATCAACCTGGTCAATATCAGGATTTACAACTGTTGTTTTTTGTTTGAATTTTTCAAGCTGTTCCAGCCTTAATTTAATGATATGTGCTTGTTCAAATTCATAGTTAGATGCATAAAACTGCATTTGTTGTTTTTGATGTCTTATAAGATCCTGAATATTCCCTTTCAGTATTTGCCGAATGTCATCTACCATTTCCAAGTATTCTTGTTCTGTTTGGCGTCCTTCACAAGGCCCTTTACAGTTGCCAATGTGGTATTCTAAACAAACCTTAAACTTTTTTTTTGAAATGTTTTCGGGTGTTAGGTTAAGATTGCAAGTTCTAATTGGATAGAGTTGTTTGCAAAGTTCCAGTACGGTACGCATCATTTTTACTGATGCATAAGGCCCAAAATATTCTGATCCGTCTTTTATCATTTTTCGGGTAGGAAATATTCTGGGAAAAGGTTCTTTTTTAATGCAAATCCACGGATAGGTTTTATCATCTTTTAGCATTACATTAAAACGCGGCTGATGTTTTTTTATCAGCGTATTTTCAAGTAGTAATGCTTCTAATTCATTATTAACAATAATCCACGTAACATGAGCAATATTATTTACCAGTACTCGGGTTTTACCATTTTCAAATATTTGTTTGCTGAAGTAGCTGTTTACTCTATTTTTAAGATTTTTAGCTTTGCCAACGTAAAGAATTTTTTCATCCTTATCAAAAAACTGATAGATTCCTGGTGCTTCGGGTAATGATTTTAATAGTTCTGCTAATTCCGGACTTTTTTTCATACCATACAAAGTTAAATGATTTGATAAGGTTCATCAACATCTCATTTTTCATAATCTTTTATTTTTCTTATTTACTCTTAATAATATTCTTAATAATTTTAGATAATGTCTGTATTAAATAACATATTATTTGTTGTAAAGAAGCGAAATGTTTTTTTCATTTTTTTAAAGCTTCTGTTTATAATATTCATTAGCTCATGTTCGTCCAAAAAGCAGATTTTAAAAAATGATACTTCAGCACATAATGTTGATAAGCAATTTATTGAAATCTATTCTGCCCGCCTTGGAATAGCATTAAAGCCAGGCTGTAACAAAAAGTTAATAGAAGCAGTTGCTACTTGGCTTAATGTACCCTATAAATATGGTGGTAATACCAAACAAGGCACTGATTGTTCTGGTTTTGTTCAGCAAGTGTATGCTGAGGTGTATGGTGTTTCTTTGGCACATTCATCCGATGAAATTTTTGCTCAATGCAAAAAAATAACTCGTTCAGAATTGAAAGAAGGCGATTTAGTGTTTTTTAAAATCAATACTTCGAAAGTAGGGCATGTGGGCATCTTCCTTACTGATGTTTATTTTATCCATGCATCCACAAAAAAAGGAGTTATAGTAAGTAGCCTTACAGAAGAATATTATGCTAAATATTTTTATTCAGCGGGTAGAATTCTTTGATATTGAATAGTTTAATAAGGAATGAAATTAACAAATCGGCGTTAGTATTAAATGTATTAAATGATGTTTAAAATGAAGTAGTTAACTTTTAATTCTTAATTTTGCGTAATAGGTATAGAAAAAGCTTAGTAAAAATAAATAACTTAAATATGAAAAATATGAAAATATTAACCGCCCTTCCCTTCTTTTTTGTACTATCATCATTATTTTCTGTTACAGCTCAAAATGTTGACTTTTCTTTGGAAAACTTTTCCGGTAATAAAAGCGGTTTAAGAAAAGCCATTAAAAATCTAAAAAAAGGAGATGCTTATTACTATGGAACCAATCGTGGATATAATCAAGCTGTATTATATTACCTTAAGGCGTATGAACTAAATCCAAATAATGCATATTTAAATTATAAAATTGCCAATTGTTACCTTAATTCGCTTGAGAAATACAATGCATTAAAATATGCTGAAAAAGCCTATGAATTAGACCCCAATGCTGCACCCGATTTAGATTATGTACTTGGAATGTCTTATCAACAAAAGCTAAAATTTGATGAAGCTATAGAGGCTTTTAATCGTTTTAAGAATAAAACTAAAAGTACAGATACTTTAAAGTGGGTTCAGAAGAGAATTGAGGAATGCATGAATGGCAAGGAATTTATAAAGAAGAAAGAATATGTGGTTGAAAATGTTGGTGAAGTAATAAATACCCCTTATGCGGAGTATGTGCCCTTAATTAAAGCTGATGAATCAGTGTTGGTCTTTACATCTCGTCGTCCGGATGAAAATTCTAAAAAGCGAAGAAAAAGTACAATATCTAATTTTGATTACGATTATTATGAAAATATTTACCGATCTATTAATAAAGGTGTAAATGGTTGGGATACGCCCTCACGGCTGCCAGCTCCAATCAATGTTCCCAAAAAACACAGTGCATCGGTTAGTTTATCGCTCGATGGCTCGGTGATATACATGTACAAGTCAAATAATAACGGGGATATTTATTATTCAAAATTAAACGGGAATGATTGGTCTAATCCTAAAGAACTTCCCGGAAAAATAAATACCAAGAAATATACAGAATCACACATTACCGTTTCTTTTGATGGAAAAACAGCTTACATCGTATCTGATCGTCCCGGTGGCTTTGGAGGAAAAGATATTTGGAAATCAGAACTACAGGATGATAATACCTGGAGCGAACCCGTGAATTTGGGACCTACCATTAACACAGAATATGATGAAGATGGTGTGTTTTTACATCCTGATGGAAAAACCTTGTATTTTAGTTCTCGTGGCCACAATACCATGGGTGGCTTTGATATTTTTGAAACAGAATTTAAAAATGGCGAATGGATCAAGCCTTCTAATATGGGCTATCCGATTAACAGTCCGGATGATGATGTGTTTTTTGTGATCACTGCCGATGGAAGAAATGCATATCTATCCTCTGTTAAAGAAAATGGCTATGGCAAACAGGATATTTATGTAATCAGACCTTTTGAGAAGAAGGTTTTCAAAGAGTTCCAAATGGTTCTATTTAAGGGTATTTTAAAAGACAAAGAAACAAACAAAGAAATTGGAGGAAAAGTAAATATTACTGATAATAAAGAAGCTAAAGAAATTTTTGAAGCTGATGTAAATTCATCTGATGGTTCCTTTTTGGTATCTTTGCCCGGTGGAAGAAATTATGGAATTGCAGTAGAGTCGGAAGGATATTTGTTTCATTCAGAAAATTTTGATTTAATAATACCAAAAGGATTTAAAGAAGTTGAAAAAATTATTTATTTAGAGAAAGTTAAAGCAGGTACTAAGCTTACTTTAAACAATGTTTTCTTTGATTTCGATAAGTCTGATTTAAAACCAGAATCAAGAGTTGAGCTTAATCGTGCTATTGAATTATTGAATAAATATCCTAATTTAAAAATAGAAATTGCGGGACATACTGATAATATTGGAAATGATAGTTATAATCAAAAACTTTCAGAAAAACGCGCAAATGCAGTACGTGATTACTTAGTAAGTAATGGTTTTTCAGAAAGTAGAATTGTAAAAGTTGTTGGGTATGGATCTTCCTTTCCAATCGAATCTAACGAAACCAAAGAAGGAAGAGCTAAAAACCGAAGGGTTGAATTTGTAATTGGTGAATAAGATTTGATTTAGTGTAATATTTGGGGAATCAACAGATTTCCTTTTAATTTGATTTGTGGAACAGCGAATTGCTATTATAGACTGCGGTACCAATACATTTAATCTCTTGTTGGCAAAAGTGGATAAGGTCAGCCGGGAGGTAATTTTTTTGCATGAGGAAAAAAGGGCTGTAAAAATTGGCAAGGGGCTTACTGAAAAAGGAGAGTTTACTACCGAAGCTATGGAGCGTGCCATGGATGTAATATCTGCGTATGCTGCTCAAATTAAAGATTGGAATGTAGATCAAATAAAAGTTTTTGCAACAGCAGGTTTTAGGATAAGTAAAAATGCTGCGATTTTAATACAACAAGTGTATCATCAAACCGGTTTAAGAATTGAAGTAATTAGTGGCGAACAGGAAGCTAATCTTATTTACCAAGGGGCAAAACATGCTTATTTGATGACCGATCAGCCTCACATAATTATAGATATAGGTGGCGGAAGTACAGAATTTATACTTTGTAGCAATATGGGGATGCAACAATGTTGGAGTTTTGAAGCTGGTGCCAGTCGTTTGCTTGAAATTTTAAAGCCGTCGGATCCACTTTGTGTTGAGGATATCCAAAGGATTAGAATATATTTACAAGATATCTTAAAGCCGCTCACAGATTGTCTTCCCAGCATAATTCCAGTTTTAATTGGAACTTCCGGTTTTTTTGATACATTGGAAGATATGGCTGTTTCAGGTAATTATATTTCTGAACAACCCGGTGCTTTGTATCGCGAAATACCGACGGATTTGTTTTATCATCTTTACCATTTAATGTTGCCATTAGATGTGCATCAGCGGGCTGTATTTCCCGGAATGATTCCCTTTAGAGCCGAGATGATTATGATGGCTTTTGAACTAACCCGTTATATTATGGAGCTATACAAAGTTCAAAAAATTATTACTACGCCTTATTCTATGAAAGAAGGAGCAATTTTTTCAATGCTATGAAACCTTGGTTAGTATTCCTATTTTTTTATTTCACATTAAGTTTTTTGTTGGTTGCGCAGAAAACTACAGAAGTTGAAAAGTTTCGCTGGTTAGAAGGAGTATGGCAATGTACAGAATCACCACAAAGTTATGAACGTTGGAATTGGCAAGACGGAAGTCTAAAAGGCGTTGGTTATCAATTAGATTTAGGAGTTGAAAAAATTTTTGAATGGATAGAAATTACACAAGTTGATGGAAATTTGATTTACAGGGTTCACATTCAAAAAAGCAACAAAAAAACAGATTATGTTTTAGACCGAAAAGGTTCTAAATACGTTTTTATTAATACTCTAAATGATTATCCCCAGGTGATAGCCTATCAGCGAATTAATGCAAAGAAGTATAAAGTAGTCTTATCCATGCTTCGTCCAGATGGTAAAAAAAAGCCAACTGTTTTAACGTTTACAAAGGTAAAAGCTAAAAGCTGGCAGTTTAATTAAAAATATTTCCAAATTGCCCTTAAATTCTTCTGAAAATACTGATTTATAGGGGGGCGGTGGCGGTGTTTCTACGCCTCGTAGGGGGCGGATTTACCCGCTGTTCTTTCTGCTGCGGATGGTAGTGGAAAGCCCGCAGGGGCGAAGCCCACAGGGCACGGGGTAGCGGGGCTGAGGGCACGAAGACACCGCTACCCCGATGCCCTATGTGGCTGAGCCCCGAGGACTTGGAACGGACAGCCGCATAAAGCAGCCTAATTAATATCTATACACGAATGACAGTTTTAGGATTATACCACCTCTACATCATCAGGTGTGAAAAACCTGAATTCTAAAAATTGATATGAATCCCGGCTTTCTAATGTAAATTGCTTTTTAAACTCTTTGCGCCATTTTTTGTAGATGGATGAAAATAATCCTTTTTTAAGATAAGCCTCTACAAAAGGATGGACAATGAGTTTGAGTGGTTTTTTTACTGAATTGTCTTTAAGCAGATTGTGAAGTTTGATTTTTATTTCATCAACCAATACCAAAGAAGCACTTACCTTTCCTGAACCAGCACACGAAGGGCAAACCTCTGTAGTTTCAATGTTAATCTGAGGACGCACCCGTTCACGGGTTATTTGTATTAAGCCAATTTTTGAAGGAGGCAACACATTATGTTTGGCTTTATCATCCTTCATGGCTTCTTTCATTTTTTTATACAAAATCTTTTTGTTTTCGGCTTTGTACATGTCAATGAAATCAACCACGATAATACCACCTATATCACGCAAGCGAAGCTGGCGGGCTATTTCTTCAGCAGCTTCCAGGTTTACAGCCAAAGCACTGTTTTCTTGATTTTCGCCGCTTTTTACGTTATTGCCGCTGTTTACGTCTATTACGTGTAGCGCTTCGGTATGTTCAATGATTAGATATGCCCCGCTTTTAAGCGGCACATTTCTGCCAAAAAGTGTTTTTATTTGTTTATTGATGCCAAAATGCTCAAATATGGGAATTTTACTTTGATAAAGTTTAACATCTTTTTCCTTATCCGGAAAGTTATTATGTACGTAAGCCCGGATTTCTTCAAAGTAATTCTTATCATTTACATAAATGTGGTCAAAGGTGAAGTTCTTATTTACCATATCGCGCAGCATAGTAGAAGCACGATTTAGTTCGCCAAGAACTTTCTCTGGGGCTTTGGCCACTTTCATGTTATTAAAAATCTCGTCCCAGCGAGACATTAGTTCCTGCATGTCTTTTTCCAGGTCTGCTACTGTTTGATTTTCTGCTGCAGTTCGAACTATTACCCCAAAGTTTTTGGGGATAAATGACTGAACAATTTTTTTTAGCCGTTCCCTTTCAGCAGTATCTCGTATTTTGCTGGAAACAGAAACTTTATCAGAAAAGGGTACTAATACAACATATCTGCCTGGAAACGATAATTCACAACTCAGGCGTGGTCCTTTTTGAGAAATGGGCTCTTTAGCAATTTTTACCAAAACCAAGCTACCGGGTTTTAATACATCCCCGATTTTTCCATCTTTTTGAATCTCCGGCTCAAACTTGAAATACATCAAGTTTGAGGATTTTTGTTTCCCGGATGTTACATCCTGCACATATTTATTTAAAGACCGGATTTGAGGTCCTAGGTCAAGATAATGCAGAAAGGCATCTTTTTCATAGCCTACATCAACAAAGGCAGCATTAAGATTGGGGATTACTCTTGATACTTTAGCTAAGTAATAATCTCCAACATTGAATGCATAATTATTTTTTTCCTTGTTTAGTTCAACAAGGTCTTTGCCTTTTAATAATGCTATGGAAACTTCTTCCGGAGAAACGTTTACTATTAAATCGTTGCTCACGGTGTTCAATATTTAAATTATGTAACGGATATTTCCCGCTGTACAGGTGGTCTGTTAGCGGTTTTTCTTTTTGTGCCTGTTTTTACGCAGTCTTTTTTTCCGTTTGTGTGTGTTCATTTTGTGTCTTTTTCTCTTCTTTCCACTTGGCATAATTTTTAGTTTTTATTGTTAGACTTTAATTTTATTTCCTGCATGTAAAGTTCAATTTGATCCTTTACTACTTGTTCCTGCTGTAATTCCTTGTATTTATTCAGAAATATAAGAGCAGAATCGGTTTCACCCATTTTTGCATAGGTGTCGCCAATAAAAAAATAAGCTTCATCAAGCTTTGGATCAACAGCCAATGCCTGGCGATAACGATCCAATGCTTTTTGAAACTGGCCCGAAAATACAGAAAAATGTCCTAATTGTAAAATTGCACGGGTGTTAGTTGGATTTTTATCTACTACATCTCGTAAAAGGCCAATACCTTCCATCGGGCTACCCTGCCCTGATTCTACTAAGCATACTCCTAATCCAATTTTGGCATCTGCATTTTCCGGATCTAATTTTAAAATAGTTTCAAAAACTGCTTTCCCCCGATTATATGCCCATTGCCGGTCATCTCCTTTTAAAAAGGAGGCCATTTGCAAATAGCGATTTCCTGCATTTAACCAATCTTCTTTAGATTGAGTAAGCTCTGCCTTATCTTCGGCATAAATAGCTGCAATGGCCGGACGCATTTGTTTGTCCCAAAATCGGATGATGGAATCTAAATATTGAATTTTAATATTTCCTTGTGAAATGGCATACATGGTTTCAAATCCGTTAAGCTTAGCCACATCGGTTCCAGAAAGTTCTTTTTTTACCTCGTTTATTTGTTGATTAATATCTTCTTTGAATTTTTCTGCCTGTTGTTCTCTTATTTTAGAGACTGGTTCTGTACGGGGTAAAATATAAACCACATAAAATACGGCAAGCGATGCTGTAATAAGCATCGCTTGCAATATCCAATGTTTTTTCGACTTTTTGTTCATGGATGCAACCCTGTGAAATGGGTGCAAAGGTGCGAATTATTTTGTTTTCTTTTTCACCTGATTGGCAAATGATTTAGCAGGCTTAAAAGCCGGAATGTTGTGTTCTGGGATGATAATGGTCTGATTTTTTGAAATGTTGCGGCCTTTTTTCTGAGCACGTTTTTTAATAATAAAGCTACCAAATCCGCGTAGATAAACATTGTTACCATTTATCATTGATTCTTTCACGACTTTCATAAAAGCTTCTACGGTAGTTTGAACCGCTATTTTCTCAATACCGGTTGATTCAGCAATCTTGTTTACGATATCTGCTTTTGTCATATAGATAAGTATTTATATTTGTTTAACTTAATAAGTTTTGCAAAGTTAAGTTTTTCATTGATATACATTTACCAAACAAGGCATTTATTATTTTGTTTACAATACATGAATTTTTCTGAAAAAATTATTGGCTGGTATTTAAAAAATAAACGAGAATTGCCTTGGAGGGAAACAAAAGACCCTTACGCCATCTGGCTTTCAGAAATAATTCTTCAACAAACCCGAGTTACGCAGGGATTAGATTATTTTCATCGTTTTTTGGAAGCATTTCCCACTATTTTTCATTTGGCTGAAGCTACGGAAGACGAAGTATTGAAATTATGGCAGGGGTTAGGATATTATTCCAGGGCAAGAAACATGCATGCAGCAGCCCGAGAAATTGTTACAACGTATGGGGGTGTTTTCCCAGATAATTATTCTGCCATACGTTCATTAAAAGGGGTGGGCGATTATACCGCCGCTGCCATTGCCAGTTTTGCATTTGGATTGCCGTATCCGGTAATGGATGGCAACGTAATACGTGTAATTTCACGCTATTTTGGAATAGCTGAGCCCTGTGATAAAGCAGAAGGGAAAGCTCAAATTCAAAAAGCTCTTTACTCGGTTTTTGATACCAAGCATCCGTCTGAATTTAATCAGGCCATCATGGAGTTTGGGGCATTACAGTGTATTCCAGCAAATCCTACTTGTAAAAACTGTATATTAAAAGACAGTTGTGTGGCTATAGAAAAAGGTATGGTGAAAGAATTGCCGGTAAAATCTTCTAAACCCGCAGTGAAATCGAGGTTTTTTAACTATTTAGTGATTCATGATGGGGATGATACAATCATAAAACAGCGTGGACCTGGGGACATTTGGCAAGGATTGTATGAATTTCCATTGATTGAAACCTCAGTGGCAATATCTCCGGGTGAATTAATGAAGCATCCGGATTGGAAATATTTAAAAGGCAAACATTCTTGGAAAATTATTAAAATTCATAGCGGTATTCGCCACAAATTATCACATCGAATCTTGCATGTAACATTTTACGAGATTGCCGGAAAAATTAACAGATTGCCTCTTGGTGCAATGAAAATCAAAAAAGAAAACCTGATGGATTTTGCAGTGCCGGTGCTTATTGAAAAATATTTAAAAACAAATAAATCGTTACTTTGCTTTTACTGAAAAGGAAATTTCTAATTTTTCCCAAACTAAGATAATTTCATTTTTTTCAATTATAAAATCCAAACGTTCAGCTAATGGTTCGTGGGTTTTGGAAGCAACCTTTATACGTAATACATCCTTTGATGCATCATAATCGTATGCTCCCCATTGATCCCAAACGGAATTAAAGATAATCGTCCACTCATTTTCTCCGGGGATGGTAAATAACCCATATTTCCCCGCTTTTAACTCCTGGCCTTCAATCAGTACATCTTTTGAAAATTCAATATTGGTGGCTTCATTGGCGCCGGTTCTCCAAACTTCATTATAAGGTACCAATGCTCCCCAAATCTGGCGGCTTTTTACAGCTGGTGAGCCATAGTTTATGGTAATTTTTACACCATCAATCATCCCGGTAGTCATTTTTAAAGGGCTGGGTCTATCTTCTTTAATCTCTGTTCGGGATGTTAAAGAATCTATGCTTAATTCGTTAGATTTGGTTGGAGTAACTTCATTTTTTTTACCACAAGCAAATAACAAAATAATAAAAACATAAAAAATTATTTGGATTAACTGCATACTTGTATATTTGATAGATTCATCACATCAAAAATATAAATATTTCATGAAAATGATTCGGCATTTTTTACTCTGTTTATTTATAGCAAATGCTTGGTCTTTGCTAATAACAAGTTGCGGTAAGAAAAAAACAATCATCCATAGCGATGCTGATCTTTCCGATTCACTTTCTTATCAACAAGATGAAGTAATTTATTATGTGTGGGTTGATAACTTAAGGGCACGAAAAAAGCCAGGGAAGGAGGGGGAGATAATTCGTGAACTTAAAAGCATGGAAAAATTAATTTATTTGAACGAAAAATCTGATTTTAAAGAAGAGGTAAACCTCAGGGGGCGCGTGTATAATGAACCTTGGCTTAAGGTGAAACTACCCGAAGGTGAAATTGGTTGGGTATATGGCGGTGGTGTTACTACCGATAAACAAGCTGCTGTTGAATCAGATGAATGGCTGATAAGGCCAGGGATTGGCGTAGGGCATATTCGCCTTGGAGAAACAATTCGCGAAGCACAAATAGCCTATGGGAAAGACCAAGTAAAAAAACAAAAGTTGTATATCCCCGAAGGAGAAACACAGGATGGCTTTGTGGTATTTCCAAACCACGCCAATCAATTAGAATGTTTTATTGATAATACAGGTAAAATTGAAATGATTCGAATAAGTGGAGATTTTTCTTCATGGCATACCACCGAAGGTATTCGTATAGGTACTACACTGGATGAGCTGGTTGAATTAAACGGAAAACCTATTCAATTCTCTGGATTCGGATGGGATTTAGGCGGAGCCATTATTTCATTTAATCAAGGGAAGTTAGAAAAATTAAAATCAAGTTTACATATTACACTTACTTATCCAGAGCAAGGTTTCTCAAATTACGAAAAATATCTCGGAGATCAGATTATCTCAAGTAATTCAAAGGATTTGAAAGGAGTAGGAATAACAGTTTATTCAATAACAGTTTTTGCCAATCCATAAACCTTGCTTCCAAATCTAATTATCCCAAAATTGTTGTTGCGTATTTATATTAGGCTGCTTTAAGCGGCTGTACGTTGCAAGTCCTCGGGGCTCAGCCACACAGGGCAACGGGGTAGCGGTGTCTTCGTGCCCTCAGCCCCGCTACCCCGTGCCCTGTGGGCTTCGCCCCTGCGGGCTTTCCACTTCCATCCGCAGCAGTCCGCCCCGCAGGGCGGTTGAGTTGAAGATGAATC
>CALEWF010000220.1 GCA_937925455.1 uncultured Flavobacteriales bacterium
TCAGTGGCTTGAATGGTATAGATTCCGGCGATTAAGCCTGTATAATTGGGTCCGCCCGGATTACCATTAATTGTCCAACTATAGGGAGCAGTTCCTCCGGTTGTGTTGGTATTGATGCTTCCATCATTACCTCCAAAACAATTTACATCATCCACAAGTGTTACGGTCAAATTCAACGCGGCTGCGGGTTGGCCAACAGTAGCTTGTACAAAATCAGTACATCCATTATCATCTATTACTTGTATAAAGTAGGTACCGGCAATTAAATTATTAAAGTTTGGACCTCCGGGATTACCATTTATTGTCCAAATGTAAGGAGCTGTTCCGCCCACTGTATTTGTGGTTATGCTTCCGTCATTACCCCCAAAACAATTTACATCATCAATCATGGTTACAGTAATATCTAATGCTGCAGCAGGCTGCCCAACACTCACCACCTCAACATCAGTACATCCGTTATTATCGGTTACTTCAATGGTGTAGGTATTTGCTCCTAAATTACTAAAGTTGGGACCACCCGGAGTACCATCAATCGTCCAGCTGTAAGGAGCTGTTCCTCCGGAAGTATTGGTGAAAATACTTCCATCACTTCCCCCAAAACAATTTACATTATCTACCATAGCTACCGTCAAATCTAAGGCAGCAGCCGGTTGGCCTACGTTGGCTACTACACTATTGGTACATCCATTATCATCCGTTACTTCGATAGTGTATGCTCCTGCGGTTAATCCACCAAAGTTCGGTCCACCGGGATTACCGTTAATGGTCCAGTTGTATGGGGCTGTTCCTCCGCTGGTATTGGTATTGATACTACCATCATTCCCACCAAAACAGTTTACATCATCAATCATGGTTACCGTTACATCCAAAGGAGCAGCAGGCTGGCCTACATTTGCCTGAGCATTATCGGTACATCCATTATTATCCGTTACCTGAACAGTATATGCACCTGCCATTAAATTATTAAAAATCGGTCCACCGGGATTACCATTAATGATCCAACTGTAAGGAGCTGTTCCGCCCACCGTATTTGTGGTTATGCTTCCATCATTACCTCCAAAACAATTTACATCATCAATAGCTGTAATTGTTAAATCCGGTAAAGGATGAACGGTAATTGGCAAGGTAATGCTGTTTGTACAACCATCAGAAGAAGTAACTGTTAAAATCACCTGATAATTTCCTGCACCTGCATAGTTATGAGATGGGCTTGTATAAGTACCGGTAGTGTTAGGTACTCCTATAATGTTTCCATTGGATGATGGAGTATTTACTCCATTTCCAAAATCCCATTGATAATTTTGAATTGTTGAAGGGGCTTGAATGGTTGAATTATCCGTAAAATCAATAGCAGTACCCAAACATTGAGGAGCATTGGTAGTAAAATTGGCTATGGGAGCCGGATACTGGCTTACCGTAGTTTGAAGAGTAGCTGCACACTGTGGTCCTTGTACCGGTATTAGTTGAACAGTATAGGTACCCGGATTTGTTACTACTATTGATTGTGTATTCTGGCCAGTATTCCATAAATAATTGCCTAAACCCGCCGGTGCGGTTAAAGTAGAGCTTTGACCCGGACAGAAAATAGTCGGAGTAGCAGAAATATCCTGAGTCATACAAGAAGATTCAATGTAAGCATAAGCCTGATGCCCTGATAAAGAACAATCACCAACCTGAAAACGAACAGTTACGTTTTGACCAATATACGGTTCCAGATTAGTAAATACAGTGGTCCAATTCTTATAGAAAATATTTCCGTTAATTACCTGAAAATCTCCTTGGTTATTAGCATCAACTACCACGCTATAATAGGCACATGGTATTGATTGATTATTCTGATCAAATATTTCTACAATAAAATAAGGTCTTTGATTGGGGGTATGACCATTTGGTGCTTCAAAAACCAAGGCATAATGGTATAAAAAATATTTATTGGTACTATCTACCATAAAGGTTTGTTCCAAACGAATGGCTCTGTTTTCATTAATATTAAAATTGGTTTGACCAAGACGAATTGAAAAGTTACCACCACCCATTCCAGGGAAAACTCTGGGTATAGCTGGTACATTTGGATCAAACCCTCCTGTTACTACTTCACACTGCGCAACTGGAGGTGGAATTGTTACATTTCCAGAAAAGTCGTATAACGTTCCTTCTGTGCGAAATGCCATACTTGCGGTCCATCCATTATAATTTCCTAATTCAAAATCTGCATTTTCACAGGGACCATTAATTTGTAAAGGTGAAACTGGCATATTGGGGGTATCTTCTACTGGAACCATTTGCTGTACACCAACCTGAACCTGATTTATTAAATTGAAAACTAAAGTATCAAAAATTGTTTCAGATAGATGAGGGTCTTTATCCAACAAGTGTTCTATTTCATCATAAAAATCACTGAACATTTGATCCACATAATTTCTAACCAAACTTTCCTTGTTATATCTATTTTCTATTTCCGTTTTTTGAATCAGCGTATATAGATTAAAATTTTCAAACAAATGCTCTGCCCCATGATCGTGATTGTGGTGGTTTTCTTGAGCATTTGTAATTAGAGAGTTAAACGAAACGAATAAAAAGAAAGTGAATAAATTAAAATTTAATTTATTTATCTGCTCCTTCACATATTTTGGTATTTTAACTTTCGTTTTCATAGTTGTACCTTTTAAAGGTTTAATTCGCACATAGGGTTTAGGGATTGCGAAGGATGAAACGATTCATCACCAGGAGCAGGCATTTAAGCCAGATTTATGTAAGATATTCTAAGGTGGCTTTTATTGTTTAAAGTTTTTATCATTTTTGCCATTTTTTAACAATAACGGCTTTTATGAGTAAAAGGTTGCATTCATTGAGTAAAAATCTGTTTTGAATGAGAATTTGACAATAACAACATATATTTAAATGATTGTTTAAACAAATATTATTATTGATTTATTAACTCTTTTATGTCAAACATTTAATTATAATAATATGCAATTAATTGTAAAGAATAATCCTTCGGTTATAGCCTGGCTTTTCACCGGAATAATTTTAGTTTTCTGCATGATAGCTGTAGGAGGACTGACCCGGCTTACAGAATCCGGACTTTCGATTACAGAATGGAATGTGGTAATGGGAGCCATTCCTCCCCTGAATGAAGCAGATTGGCTGGAGGAATTTGATAAATATAAACAATCGCCGGAATACATGCATAAAAACTTTGATTTCACACTGGAAGATTTCAAGTTTATTTATTGGTGGGAATGGGTGCATCGTCAATTAGGTAGAATTATTGGTATGGTGTTTCTCATTCCGTTCATATATTTCCTTGCAAAAAAAGCATTTACACCCAAGGCCATTCAACGGCTAGTTATCATATTTATACTTGGCGGTTTTCAAGGATTTTTAGGTTGGTACATGGTAAAAAGCGGACTGGTAAATGAACCCCGGGTAAGCCATTATCGCTTAGCCATGCATTTAAGTACCGCCCTGCTCACCATCAGTCTCATCTGGTGGCTAATTTTGGATATTCTTAACCAACAAAAAAGTAAAATTCAATTATCCAAAACCGTTAAGAAACATGCACTTTTTGGTTGGATGACCTTAGGGGTGGTTGCCATTCAAATTATCTATGGAGCTTTTGTAGCCGGACTGGATGCCGGGCAAATTCATAATACCTGGCCTACCATGGATGGCCAATGGATTCATCAAGGGGTGATGATGCAAGGGTTTCCAAATGCGTTGCATACCTCCAGCAGTATTACTACCATTCAATTTATACATCGGTGGTGGGCTGCCGTGGTTGTATTATGTATAGGTGGCTTATGGTTTACGGCCCGCAGATTTGAATACCTTCAGAAAAATCATTGGAAAGGCCTGCATGTAATGATGGGAGGAGTGATTGTGCAATTTATACTGGGAGTTTTTACCTTGCTTTATCATGTACCTATTTGGCTAGGTTTATTGCATCAGTTGGGTGCTGTGGTTGTGCTGCTAAGCACTTTGCATCATTTGCATCAACTGAAATATTCCTCATAAAATAATTGTAGTAAGCAATTTTTAAAGCCCAAATATTCTCTCCCATAGCTGTTTTCCACATTGAATTAGGCGGCCGGATGGAAGCGGAAAGCCCGGAGCTGGCAGGCTTAGTACAGCTTATGTGGCGGAGGCGGAACGGCAGTAAGCCTACGTAAACATAAGCTGCACTTAGCCTGCCAGCGAGGACTTGCAGCGAACAGCCGGAAAACCGCCCCAAATTGAAGTTGTAATTAAAAAAAATATACCCGCTATTTCACTATTAGTTTCTGCACATTACGAGCTACTTCAGATTCAAATACAATCTGATAAACACCAGATGGATAGGAAGAAGTATTAATAAAATAATTTTTTTGACTCGGTGCAGAAAGGCCGCTATAAATCGTTTCAACCAGTCTGCCGTGAATATCATATACTGATAGTGTAAACTTTACACTTAGATAATTATTTATTGGAATACAAGTGATTCCTTTGGATGGATTAGGATAAAGCGGGGTAGCAAAAATATTTTGTACAACTTCTTCAACTGATGTATTTGCTAATACTCGAAACTTCCAATATCCAAGCGGCGCCGGCATGGGTCTTACTTGCTGCTTGCCAGAATTGGCCAGTGCATGTATGTAATAAAAAATGTTTGAACCGGCTGGTTGAGCAGGAATAAAACCTGTCCAAGTATTATTAATTGGATTAGTAAGTGTCATGTTTACACTTTGAAAGCCTTGTGTTGTGTCGGTTGTCCAATAAAGTGTAGCAGATGTAATTCCACTTTTGTGTTGAATTAATGCATCTATCTGATAAGGTGTAGTTGTATTCCATGTATCTTCCAAATCGTTATGCACAATACGTAATGGATCATTAACACCCACCGTGTGAGTAATACAATGAATAACGCCACCCGCTGAAATGAGGTTTTGATTCAGGTCTGAATTATTATTGGGATTATCTGAATCAATAGTAACAATTTTATATCCGGGCATTTGTTGTTTAATGATGCGTATGGCTGTAGTATCGAATTGTTCGCGATACACAGGCATGATAATGGTTTTGTTTACAATTACGAAATTGGTGTAGGTTCTGTAATAAGCATCAGGCGCATAATTGCCGCTTGTGCTGGGCGGCATAGGAACACGAACTATTTTGTAAGGGGTACCAAAGGAAGATTGAAAATTGCTCAATACATACTGAAGATTGGCTTCTAATTGCGGACCATCGGAAATACCGGCTGGAAATTCGCCTACTAAAATAGTTTCTTCATCGAGTAATTTCATGTGCATATCAATGTGATGAATATCATCATAGGGCAAAGTTTCCATTTTTATGTACCGGTTAATTCCCATGAAGTCATTCACAATTTGATTGATTTGAGCTTCGGTATGATTGGGATAAGCAATGGAATAAGGGCCTGAGCCATCATTTTCATCTAAAATTAGTTTGGAAGCAAATGCGGTACCCATTCCATCGGTCATCCAGTTTCCACCGGTATTCATTAAATTGTAAGGAGCTGTATTGGTTTCAAACAAAGGAATATTCAACAAAGAGGCATAAGCAGCCGGAATTTGATCATCCAATGGGCGAGGACGATTGTACATCCAATCAACCAAGATTAGTGAATCTACATCATTGAGATAACAGGTGTTAGCTCCATAATCACGAATCCAAATGGAATTAAAGCCCACTTGAATGAACTGTAAATTTGTGAGAGGTACACCGTGTGTTGTGAGATTATTTTTAACGGCATTAGAATCAGAGCAATGAATAATCACCTTACATTCTGTTTGAGCAGCACGTACAATTTCACGAAGAATTGCTGGATAAGAAGTCCAGGTTATAACTAACGCTTGCACCTCTTCCCATTGAGCGGCCGTGCGAACCGGCAATCCGGGAGGAGTTGTAATAGAAGACCGCGAAGCCGGATTCATGACCTGCTGCAAATAAGCATCCATAAGCAATTCTTCGCCGGGAGCAAAACCTTTAGGTAAAATATTCTGTTGTGCTTTTATTGAAATAAATATGATGCTAAAAACACCAATCAGGAAGATTTTTTTCGACATAATTTCTTTTTATACATTGAAGGTAATTAAATATACATTTGTAAGCAAATCTATAAATTAAGAATGTTAAAAATACCCTCAGCCTTATGAAACAACTCATTGAATGTGTACCTAATTTTTCGGAAGGAAGAGATGAACAAATACTGAATAAAATTGCCGAATCCATTCGAAGTGTAGAAGGTGTAAAACTGTTGGATATTGATCCGGGCAAAGCTACCAATCGCACCGTTTTTACATTCGTAGGTGAGCCTGAACCTGTGATTGAAGCAGCCTTTAGGGCTATAAAAACTGCAGCAGAATTAATTGATATGCGTAAGCACAAAGGCGAACATCCTCGCATGGGAGCTACGGATGTTTGCCCGTTAATTCCCATTCGAAACATTACAATGGAAGAAACGGTGGTTTATGCCAAAAAATTAGGCGAACGGGTAGGTAACGAATTAGGCATTCCGGGGTATTATTATGAATTTGCTGCCACATCACCCCAGCGAAAAAATCTGGCGGATATAAGAGCCGGTGAATATGAAGGTTTGGAGAAAAAAATCATGCAGCCTGAATGGAAGCCCGATTTCGGTCCTCATCAATTCAATGCAAAATCAGGAGCTACAGTGATTGGTGCACGAAATTTTTTAGTAGCCTACAACATCAACTTAAATACAACCAGTACCCGAAGAGCCAATGCCATAGCCTTTGATGTACGGGAAGCAGGCCGTGTAAAAACGGATGCACAAGGCAACCCCCTACTGGATGAAAAAGGGGAGCCGATTCGTATTCCGGGCACTTTAAAATCAGTAAAAGCCATTGGATGGTATATTGAAGAATATGGTATAGCCCAAATTTCGATGAATCTTACAGATATTACCGTAACCAGTGTGCATCAAGCCTTTGATGAAGTGAGTGAAAAAGCCCGTTTACGAGGTATTCGCGTTACAGGCTCTGAGCTGGTAGGATTAATTCCTTTGCAATGCCTCTTGGATGCCGGTAAGTATTTCCTTAAAAAACAACAACGTTCTGTTGGAGTTTCAGAAGAAGAGTTAATTAAAATAGCCGTTAAATCATTAGGACTGGATGAGCTTCGACCCTTTGACCCCAAAAAGAAAGTCATTGAATATTTATTAGAAGAAGAAAATAAGAAAAAATTAGTTGACCTATCTGCCCGGGCATTTTGTAATGAAACCGCATCCGAATCACCGGCACCCGGCGGGGGTTCTGTTTCAGCATTAGTTGGAGCTTTGGGAGCTTCGCTAACAACGATGGTAGCCAATCTTTCATCCCACAAAAAAGGATGGGACAACCGTTGGGAATATTTTTCAGAATGGGCAGAAAAAGGACAAAAACTAAAAGACGAATTACTTTTTTTGGTGGATGAAGATACTCGTTCATTCAACTACATCATGGATGCTTACAGAATGCCCAACCATACCGAAGATGAAAAATTGCAACGCAAAAAAGCTATTCAAGAAGCAACTCGATATGCCACAGAAATACCATTTAGAGTAATGAAAACCGCATTAGCTATTTTGGATATAGCAGAAGCCATGGCAGAAAACGGGATGAAAAGTTCTATTTCTGATGTGGGGGTGGGTGCATTGTGCGTTCAAACAGCAATGAGCGGAGCATTTCTTAATGTGAAGATTAATGCAACATCTTTAGAAGATACCGAATTTGCCAATTCGATCATTGAACAGGGAAATGAACTGATGGAAAACTTGCAATTTAAAATGCAAAAAATAATGCAGTTGGTTCATTCCAAAATCATTTAAATCATAGGCAACTTCGAACGGGTTTTTAGTATCTTTATGGATAATGCAATAAATAACCAAGATGTTAATAACCTGGCTTAAGCATCCTATCTTACGAGGTATTATTTATTTCTTTCCTTTTCAATTGCTGTTATTGCACTTGCAGCGAAATCAAGGATTGCTACTGTTTTGGTTATTGGTTACCGGTTATATTACTCATTCCATTGGGGCTGATTATGGTATGCCCTACTTGTTTTTATATCCTGAATATTTGGGTGGAGTTACCATTGCAAGCTATGCCATTATTGGCTTTGCTTGGGGAGGCTTCATTATGGCTTTTAATATATCCAGCTTCATCATCAACAGTCACCGGTTCCCTTTTCTGGCTACGCTTTCACGGCCGTTTATGAAATATTCGCTGAATAATTTTATCATCCCTGCATTATTCACGATAATTTACATTTATCACATCGTATATTTTTTACGTTTTAGTGAGTTTTACTCATGGACAGATATTTATTTTCTATGCGGTTCATTTGTTGGTGGCATGATACTTTTCATATTGATTTCACTAGGTTACTTTTTATCATTTAACCGCGATTACATTTCGGTATTTGGCATGCATCCTGAATTGCATGAAGTAGAGGGTACACGAAAAAAAAGAATTAAAAAAGTAAAAATTGGCATTGTAGAAAAAATCAATCTAAAGAATATCAAAGACAGGGAAAAGTACGCAGAAGACTGGACGGTAGAAACTTATTTACGCAATCCGTTTTCCATTCGACGAACACGCAGTGCAGAACATTATGAACGAGCCAAGTTGATGCAGATTTTTAAAAAAAACCACATTTATGCAGCCATTTTTGAAATCTTTGTATTAGTTTCACTTATAGTCTTAGGACTTTTTCGCGAAATTCCATTTTTCAAAATTCCAGCAGGGGCAAGTATCTTACTTTTTATTACTATGTTATTGATGCTGGCTGGAGCTATCCATTTTTTAATGCGCCGATGGTCAACCGTTTTCTTTATTGGATTGTTTTTATTACTGAATTATTTATCTAGATATCCGCAATTTCATGTTACAAACTATGCTTATGGATTAGATTACAGCAATCCTGTAATTTATAAGCCTACCGATATACAGCAAGAATTATACAAAAGCAGAACTTTTGAAACAGACCGCATGTACCATTACAGCATTTTAAATAACTGGAAAAAAAAAGTACAAAAACGTAATGGTAAAAAACCACAAATTGTAATCATCAATTGCAGTGGTGGCGGATTAAAATCAGCATTATGGACCTTTTATTCCATTCAACAAACCGATAAAGCACTTAACGGAGAATTACTAAAACATACTTACTTGATTACCGGTTCATCCGGTGGAATGATTGGAGCCAGTTTTATTCGCGAATTATATTTATTGAAACAACTTAATCTGATAGATGACATCTATCATGATTCTCTAGCAATGAAAATTGCATCTGACTTGCTCAATCCCATAACTACTTCCATAGCTCTCAATGATTTTTTTATCCGGCTTCAATCATTTTCTGAAGGTACCTATCGCTATCCCAAAGACCGTGGCTATGCTTTTGAACGACAGCTTAATGAAAATACAGATTATTTAATGGACAAACGACTCTCTGATTATGCCCCTTACGAACAAAAAGCAATGATTCCACTCATGATATTTTCACCTTCCATTGTTAATGATGGTAAACGATTAATTATCTCTCCGCTGCCCATGTCGTTTATGAGTTATAACGTACCCATCAATGGCAGTACCAACCACCCCATCCTTGAGAATATTGAATTTATCCGATTGTTTAGTAAAAACAATGCACAAAATTTAAAATTCACCTCCGCTATTCGCATGAATGCTACATTCCCTTATATTTTACCTACCGTATCTCTTCCCTCCAAACCTTCAATGGAGATTATGGATGCCGGGCTACGCGATAATTATGGTACCCGAACATCCATTACCTATCTTTTTCATGTAAAAAACTGGATCAATCAAAATACCAGTGGTGTAATACTTATCAGAACTCACGACAGCCGCCAGCCGCAATATAACCCCAAATATGTAAGAACCTATGCAGATAATTTGTTATCACCCTTAGGAGGATTATTAAACAACATTAGCAAAGTACATTTGCAAGAAAACGATCAAATGATTCAGTTTGCCAGTGCCTGGCTTAATGTCCCCATTCATGTTTTTGATTATAAACTAGCAGAAATCATTACCGGCAAAGAAATTTCTATGAGCCTGCATCTTACCAACAGAGAAAAAATGCAAATCATGAAAGCATTTGAACATCCATCCATTCAAAATAATATTGATGAGTTGAAAGAACTGCTAAAATAATGCAATTTCCATAAGTTTTTTTTATTACATTTTATCAGGCTGCCTATGGGGCTGTTCGCTGCAAGTCCTCGGGGCAAAGCCACACATTGCATCAGGGTAGCGGTGTCTTCGTGCCCTCAGCCCCGCTACCCTGTGCACTGTGGGCTTCGCCCCTGCGGGCTTTCCACTACCATCCCCGGCAGATTTGAAGGAGAGATGTTTTTTCAAACCTATAAGGTCTTCAAATACCGTATAGGTTTTGATT